>JAZUFY010000026.1:0-5182 GCA_045640925.1 Bacteroidales bacterium | reverse complement strand
GCTTTGAGGTCGGCGAGCAGGTTCTCCATTGGGGTGAAGATGCCGGCGTTGTAGGTGGCGGCGGCAAGTATTACATGGCTGAAACGGAAACATTCGCTCACCAGTTGGCTGACATGTGTCTGGCTGGCATCGTACATGGCGATGTTGCGTATGCCACGGTCGGCCAGGAGCGAGGCTGTCTTTTCGGCAGCTGCAGCGGTGTGGCCGTAGATGCTGGCATAGATGATGACCACCCCTCGTTGTTCGGGCTCATAGCGGCTCCAAAGGTCGTATTTTTCGATCAGATAGCCGAGGTCGCTTCTCCAAATGGGGCCATGGAGCGGACAGATGGTTTGGATGTCGATGGTGGCGGCTTTTTTGAGCAAGGTCTGCACCGGCACACCGTATTTGCCAACAATGTTGATAAAGTAGCGGCGTGCATCGTCGAGCCAGTCGCGGTCGAAATCTATTTCATCGGCAAAGATGTTGCCGTTGAGGGCTCCGAAAGTGCCGAAAGCATCGGCCGAGAACAACACTTTGTCGAGGGTGTCGTAGGTGACCATGGCTTCGGGCCAGTGCACCATAGGTGCCATGACAAAAGTGAGGGTGTGGCGGCCAGTGCAGAGGGTGTCGCCTTCGGCCACGATGGTCAAGCGGCTGTCGAGGTCGAAGGTGAAGAACTGGCGTATCATGTTGGCGGCTTTGGCGTTGGTGACGATAGTTACCTCGGGGTAGCGCATCACGATGTCTTCAATAAGGCTGCAATGGTCCGGCTCCATGTGGTTCACCACCAGGTAGTCGAGTTTGCGTCCTTGAAGGGCATAGGCCACGTTGTTGAAAAACTGGGGTGCCACGGCGGCATCGGTGGTGTCGAGCAGCGTGGTTTTTTCGTCAAGCAAGAGATAGCTGTTGTAAGATACTCCCCGCGGAATGGGGTAGATGTTCTCAAAGAGATGCAAGCGGCGGTCGCTGGCGCCGACATAGATGAGGTCGTTGTTTATTTGACGTGTGTTTTGCATTTTGGACAGAGGCCTTTAAAATATATTTGTGTACTTGTTATGTCGAAATCGGCCAGATTCGAATTGTCGGATAGGGGGGCTTCGGGCAGGTCGATGTCGTAGATGGCGCCACATTGCTCGCAGAGGAAATGGGCATGATTGCCGGTGCAGCCGTCGAAACGGGCGTTCTTCTCCTCGATGTTGATGTTCAGAATGGCGTTGTGTTCGACCAAAACTTTCAGGGTGTTGTAAACCGTGGTACGCGAAAGGGTAGGCATAGAAGGCTGGAGGGCGGTGAAAATTTCATCGGCTGTGGGGTGTGTGCGATGCTTCATCAGGTAGTCCATGATGGCTAATCGCTGTTGTGAAGGATGCACCCCTTTGCTTATCAGATACTCTTTAATATTTATCATTATATGCCTAAAATCAGTTGTTTGCAACAGTAAATTGTAATCATTACAATTTTTTATCAATTGCAAAGATACGATTTTTTTTACAAATTGAGTGAAAATAAATATTAATTCCAATGTTTTTTCGTACTTTTGCAAAAGAATGTGGATGGAGAACCATTCACATATTCGTAATAATCAATTTAGAAGAATATGTCTTTTCGCACAACTGTTTCTTGGATTTTTTCGCCTCTGACGATGTGGTACTCTATTGGAGTACGTTTTCGAAACTTTCTTTTCAACACAGGCATCAAAAAGCAGGTGGCGCCGCATGTCACCACCATTGGTGTGGGCAATATCTGCGCGGGAGGTGCCGGCAAGACCCCCCATGTGGATTATTTGATCAGCCGTTTTGCCGACCAATACCGCACCGTGCTGCTCAGCCGAGGATACAAGCGCAAGAGCCGTGGCTTCCAGATTGACGACGGCGGACACAGTGTGGGCCTTTTGGGCGACGAGCCCGCCATGGTGGCGCAGAAGCACCCCGAGGTCACTGTTGCGGTGAGCGAGAAACGCTTGGTCGGCATCGACCGCCTCTTGCAGATGCAGGATCCTCCGCAGTTGGTGATACTGGACGATGCCTATCAGCACCGTTATGTCAAACCCTCGGTCAATATACTGCTTACCGAGTATGACAAACCCTATTACAAAGACCGCATCATGCCCTTTGGCAATCTGCGCGAACACCGCAGTGCCCGACGCCGTGCCAACATCATCATTGTCACCAAATCGCCCGAGAAACTCAACCCCATAGAGAAGCACGGCATTATCGAAGACCTCCAGTTGCAGCCTTATCAGAAGGTGTTTTTCAGTTATATCCATTACTGCGACCCCCTGCCGCTGATGGGGGGGCGTCCGTTGCCGTTGAACGCCCTTGACGAGGTGCTGGCGCTGACGGGCATAGCGCACCCCGAGAGCATGTGCCAGTATGTGCAGTCGCAGTGTCAGATGGTGCCGATGAGATATCCCGACCATCACCGCTACACGGTTTCCGATTTGAAACAGATACGCAAAAGTTTCGACCAGTTGAAGGGTTCCCGCAAGGTCATCCTGACCACTGAGAAGGACGGTGTGCGGCTGCGCGAACTGGTGGGCGACGCCGCCATGGAGGGGCTTCCCATCTATGTCCTGCCCATTGAGGTGCGCATACATCAAACCGACGAATACAGTTTTGACAAAACCATTGCCAACAGCATCAAAGAGAACGTCATGTTTCTCGACCGAATGAAGAACACCTCCTTTGATTGGTAATGATTAAAATTGAGAATTGAGAATTGGCTACCGCCCTCCCAGTCACCAGTCACTAATCACTAATCACCAATCACTAATCACTAATCCCCATGAATATCGAGATTTGTGCCAATTCGCGCCTTTCTGCCGAGAATGCCCTTCGGGGCGGAGCCAACAGAATTGAACTGTGCAGCCAGTTGGAGGTGGGGGGCGTGACCCCTTCGCAGGACGACATAGCCTATTGTGTCCATGAGTTGCACTTGCGTACCCATGTCCTGGTGCGGCCCCGTCCTGGCGATTTCTGCTATACCGATGCCGAGTATGAACAAATCCGCAGCGAGGTTGCTATGGCCCGTGAGGCGGGTGCCCATGCCGTCGTGGTGGGGTTCCTCACTGCCGAGGGATATGTTGACGAGGAACGCACGCGGGCGATAGTGCAAATGGCCGCCCCCATGGAGGTGACCTTTCATCGGGCTTTTGACGAGATGCGCCAAGACCCCCAAGAGGCACTCGAAGCCGTCATCCGTTGCGGCTGCCACAGGCTGCTCACCTCGGGGTGCCAACCTTCTGCCGAGCAGGGCATACCGTTGTTGAAACAATTGGTACGTCAGTCGGCGGGGCGTATCATCATCTTGGCCGGTGCCGGCATCACTCCCGCCAATGCCGCCCGTATTGTCCGCGAGACAGGGGTGACCGAGATACATGGATCGTGCAAACACACCTTGCCCGACGGCACCATCGAAACCGACGCCGAAATAGTCAGGAAATTGGCTGCCGCCAATTTTTAGTTAAGAGTTAAGAATTAAGAGTTAAGAACGACATTCCGGCTTGAAACGAAAACGAAAACGAAAAACGAAAACGAAGGCTGCCGCCCCTTTGTATTGTCAATTCACTAATCACTATTCACCAATCACCAATCACAAATCATCACTCATAAATGAAAAAAGTTTATTTACTAAGTATAATAGCATTGCTATTGACAGCAAGTTGTCATCGCGACCCCCATTTTATTACCGATAAGACCTATCGCAACCAGGTACATGCCGACTTCGAGGCGCGGAAAATCTTGGCGCAGGGTAGGGCAGAGGCCCTCTTTGCCGGTATGGACACCCTGAGCCGTCGTGACCGTGAGGCTTTGGAGTTTCTCTACGCCTACATGCCTTATAGCGACCTCGCCGACTATGATGGCGCCTTCTATCTGCAACAGGTGCAGACCGCCTTTGCCGCCCGCGACACTTTCAGTTGGGGCAACACCATCCCCGAGGACATCTTCCGCCATTTCGTGCTGGTGTATCGTGTCAACAATGAAAATCTCGACACCGCCCGCAGCTATATGTTCAACGAGTTGAAGGATCGTGTGCGCAACCTCACCATGGAACAGGCCGCCCTGGAGGTCAACCACTGGTGCCACGAACATGTGGCCTACCGTGCCGCCGATGTGCGTACCAGCGCCCCCCTGGCCACCATGCGCACCTCCTTGGGCCGTTGTGGTGAGGAGAGCACCTTTGCCGTCACGGCGCTCCGTGCCGTGGGCATCCCTGCCCGCCAGTGCTACACCCCCCGTTGGGCCCACTGCGACGACAACCATGCCTGGGTCGAGGTGTGGGTCGATGGCGGGTGGAAACACCTCGGCGCCTGTGAGCCCGACCCCGAATTGGATATGGGTTGGTTCGACGTCCCCTCCACCCGTTGCCTGATGGTGCACAGCAAAGCCTTTGGCCGTTATCATGGCGACGAGGAGGTGGTGCAGCAAACTGCCCTCTATAGCGAACTGAACCTGCTCAGCCATTATGCCCCCACCCGCAAGGTCACCGTCACCGTGTGCGACATGCAGGGCCGACCCCTCGAAGGGGCACAGGTCAAGTTTAAGATGTATAACTACGCCGAATACTACACCCTCGCCACCTATCCTGCCGATGCCAAGGGCCAGGCCTCTCTCACCACAGGTCTGGGCGATCTGCTGGTGTGGGCCACCGACGGCAAACATTATAATTACTGCAAAATAGATGTCCGACAAAGCGACACCCTCACCCTCTATCTCAGTCGTGAGGCGGGTGTGGAATATGTCGACAATCTCGACATCGTGCCCCCCGTGGCAGGTGTGGCCAAGGTGACTCCTTCGCCCGAAGCTGTGGAGGAAAATGCCCGCCGTTTTGCCTACGAGGATTCGCTGCGCAACGCCTACACCGCCACCTTCCCCACCGAGGACAACTACCGCCAGCTCCTGCCCAAAGACTGGTGGTGGAGCCAAGACCTTTTCTCAGATGCTCAAGTGTGGGAGATTGTGCAGAAGTCCGAAGGCAATTATGCCGAGATGGCAAAATTCTTCGACGTATGGGGCGCTCCGGGAAGGGCCTTCGAGCACATCTACGACTACCTCAAGTCCTATTCCGACAAAGACCTCCGCGACATCACCGCCGAGGTGCTGGAGGCGCACATGACGGGGTTTGATTGGAAAGACCGCGCACAAGGCACAGGCTACGAGCCCTATACCTACGACGTCTATAAGCAGGGCATCATGCCTGC
>JAZUFY010000025.1:0-4926 GCA_045640925.1 Bacteroidales bacterium | reverse complement strand
GCTGCATACGCTCCTTGTAGGCGTTGTAGACCAAATCGTAGAGTTTCTGCACCGCATCGTCGTGGCGGGCGTTGAAGAGCTCCTTCTCGGTAAAAGGCACCTCGAGGGCGAAAACGCGGATCATCTCCATCTTGAAGCCTTCCCAGTCGTGATCTCGCTCGGCATCGTCGTAAATCAGGGCACAGGTGTCGTAGAACATATTGCTGATATCGATGCTCAAACGGTCGCCATACAGCGCGTTGCGACGTTTGTTGTAGATCACCGTGCGCTGGTTGTTCATCACGTCGTCGTACTCAAGCAGTCGTTTACGCATACCGAAGTTGTTTTCTTCCACCTTCTTCTGTGCTTTTTCAATCTGCTTGGTGATCATCGAGTGCTGAATCACTTCGCCTTCTTGCAGTCCCATGCGGTCCATCACACTGGCAATACGTTCCGATCCGAAGATACGCATCAGGTCGTCTTCCAAGGATACGAAGAACAGGCTGCTGCCAGGGTCGCCCTGACGGCCTGCACGACCACGCAGCTGGCGGTCCACACGGCGCGATTCGTGACGCTCGGTGCCGATGATGGCCAAACCGCCTGCGTCTCGCACACCGCCCTTGAGCTTGATGTCGGTACCACGACCTGCCATATTGGTGGCGATGGTGACATGCCCTGGTTCGCCGGCGTGGGCCACAATCTCGGCCTCTTTTTGGTGCAGTTTGGCGTTCAGGACGCTGTGCTCGATGCGTTTCATCTTCAGCATCTTGCTCAGCAATTCGGAGGTCTCGACGCTCGTTGTGCCTACCAGCACGGGGCGGCCTTCGCCTGTGAGGCGTTCCACCTCGTCGATGACGGCCTTGTATTTCTCGCGCTTGGTCTTGTAAATCATATCGTCCATATCGTTGCGGGCGATGGGTCGGTTCGTGGGAATCACCACTACGTCCAACTTGTAGATGTCCCAAAACTCGCCCGCCTCGGTCTCTGCCGTACCTGTCATACCCGCAAGTTTCTTATACATGCGGAAATAGTTCTGCAGCGTGATTGTGGCGTAGGTCTGCGTGGCGGCTTCCACCTTGGCGTTTTCCTTGGCCTCGACAGCCTGGTGCAGACCGTCGCTCCAGCGGCGGCCCTCCATGATACGGCCCGTCTGCTCGTCCACAATCTTCACCTGCTTGTTCTCGTCCACGATATAATCCACATCCTTCTCAAACAGCGCGTAGGCCTTCAGCAACTGGTCCACGGTGTGCACACGGTCGCTCTGCACGGCGTAGTCGGCATAAATCTGCTCCTTGCGGGCGGCCTTCTCCTCGGGGGTGAGATTCTCGTGCTCCAGTTCGGCAATCATGCTGCCGATGTCGGGAAGTTGGTAAAAATTGCGGTTCTCGCCCATGCCTGTGAGGAAGTCCATACCCTTGTCGGTGAGTTCCACGGTGCGGTTCTTCTCGTCGATGGTGAAGTACAGATCGTCGTCGATGATGTGCATGTATTTGTTCTGCTCCTGCATGTAGAAATTCTCGGTGCGTTGCAGAATGGTCTTGATGCCTGTTTCGGACAGGAACTTGATCAAAGCCTTATTCTTGGGCAGGCCGCGATAGGCTCTGAGCAGCAGTTTTGCAGGTTCCTCTTCAGGCTTGGGGTCGGGGTTGGAGGCGAGGCCTGTCTTGGCATCGGCCAGCACCTTGGTCACCAGCACTCGCTGGGCGTTGTAGAGTTTCTCGATCACGGGTTTGAAACGGTCGAACTCCTGGTCTTCGTCGTCCTTGCCCGTGGGACCGCTGATGATGAGGGGGGTACGGGCGTCGTCGATAAGCACCGAGTCCACCTCGTCGACGATGGCGTAGTTGTGGCCACGCTGCACCAGCTCCTCGGGGTTGCGGCTCATATTGTCGCGCAAGTAGTCGAAACCGAACTCGTTGTTGGTTCCGTAGGTGATGTCGGCATTGTAGGCGGCCTTACGCTCATCGCTGTGGGGCTCGTGCTTGTCGATGCAGTCCACCGAGAGGCCGTGGAACTCGAACAGCATACCCATCCATTCCGAGTCGCGCTTGGCCAGGTAGTCGTTCACCGTGACCACGTGCACACCCTTGCCGGGCAGTGCGTTGAGGTACACAGGCAGGGTGGCCACGAGGGTCTTACCCTCACCAGTGGCCATCTCGGCAATCTTGCCACTGTGCAGCACCGAGCCGCCAATCAGCTGCACATCGTAGTGCACCATGTCCCACTTGATCATGTTTCCGCCAGCCATCCACTGGTTGTCGTACACGGCCTTGTCGCCGTCGATGTTCACGCTGTCGCGTTTCACGGCCAGGGCGCGGTCATGGTCGTTGGCGGTGACCACAACCTGCTCGTTCTCGGCAAAGCGGCGTGCCGTCTCCTTCACCACGCTGAAGGCCTCGGGCAGTATCTCGTTGAGCACCTGCTGGGTCTTGTCGTAAGAATCCTTCTCCAGTTTGTCGATGCGTTTGTAAATCTCCTCTTTTTCATCGATGGGCATGTCGTATTCCTCCTCGATGCGCTGGCGAAGCTCGGCCAGCTCGTTCTCTTCCGCCTCCACCTCTTTGCGGATGCGCTCCTTGAACTCAAGCGTCTTGGCGCGGAGCTCGTCGTTGCTCAGTTTCTGGATCTCGGGGTATATCTTGAGGGTGGCGTCGAGCAGGGGTTTCACCTCCTTGAGGTCGCGGTCGGCCTTGGTGCCGAATAGTTTGGAAAGAAAATTTGCCATCTATTGTATCTTTATTTTTATGTTATCTAATTATTTAATAAACTATTGCCGTGGGAGCTCGGCTCCACACAAAAATGCAAATATACGAAAAAAAACGAATACATATATAATAAAATTAAGATATTTTGAAAAATAATTATCGCTCAGTCTCTTTTTAAAAGAAGGAGATGCTTTGCAGCAAAGTCCCTTTTCTTCCCATTTCCTTCCCATATCCTTGCGATATGTTTGCGACATCGTTGCGATATAATTGCGACACTATATATCGCAAGCATATCGGAAACATATCGGAAGCATGTCGCAAGCATATCGGAAGCACAGCGACGCTTCAGCGACCCCAGGGGTATGCTTCAATGGCCCGCCGCGAGGTTTGTCGTGGGTACGGGGGCTTGCGAGGCTTGGTAGTGCACCTCGAATTGGTCGCCATCGGAGGCGATGGTTGAGGCGGGAAATACCGCGCGGGCTTCGGCCAAGAGGGGCTCGGGCTCTTTCACGCGGGCACTGATATGGGTGAGGAGTAGTTGCTGGACATGGGCTTTGAGGGCCAGGGTGGCTGCCTGCGAGGCGGTGCAGTGGAGTTTTTCGTTGGCTATGGGCTCGTAACGGTTTTCGAAGGTGCTTTCAAGGCAGAGGAGGTTCACCCCTTCGACGAAGGGGAGGAAGGTCTCGGTGTAGCCCGTATCGGTGCAATAGGCATAGCGGCGGGCGGGGTTTTTGCCGCGAGGCTTCTCCTCGATGAGGTAGCCGTAGGTGGGCAGCGAGTGCAGCAGGGGGAAGGCGCTGATGAGGCAGCGGGTGTTTTCGAATATGGGGAGGCAGCCCTCGGTGTGCGACAGTTCGTGGTATCGAACTTCGAAATTGAGGTGGCTCCCAGCGGTGTCGAGAAACAGACCCATGGCCGAGGCTATTCCCGCAGGGGCATAGATGTCCACAGGTTCGGTGCGGCCACAGAGGTGCATACTGCTGAGGAGGCCGGGGAGGCCGAAGAAGTGGTCGCCATGGAGGTGGGTGATGAGTATGGTGCCGAGGGCTTGGAGTTTCTGATGGAAGAAGCGCACCTGGGTCTGGGTGCTTTCGCCACAGTCGAGGAGTATTCGGAAGCCGTTGATGTTTACTACCTGGCCGCTGCAATGGCGTGCGTGTGTGGGCACTGCGGCCCCCGATCCGAGTATGGTGGTGTAGAAGTTCATGGGGCGGTTATTGCTTTTGGTTGGAGGGTGTGCTGAAGGCTAAGAGACCCAGGAAGGTGAGGAGCCCGTTGACGAGGAGCAGCTCGAAGCCGAAATGGTAGCCCGTGAGTTGGGGCATGTAGATTTTCAAAAGGTAGCACACCACGGGTGAGAGCACAGCGATGAGGGGCACCCAACGGTCGCGGACTTTTCGGCGGGTGAAGAGGCCGAAGGTGTAGAGGCCCAGCAGGGGGCCGTAGGTGAAGCCTGCGATGTCGAAGAGGGTGTCGATGAGCGATTGTGTGTGGAAGGGGCGGAAGGCGATGATGACCAGAAGGTAGAGCAGGGCAAAGCCCACATGCACCATGCGACGTATGCGCACTTGGCGCTGGGAGCCTTCTTCGCCGGTGTTTTTGTCAAAAGACAGGAAGTCGTAGCAGAAGGTTGTGGTGAGGGCGGTGAGGGTTCCGTCGGCGCTGGAATAGCCCGCGGCCACCATGCCGAGCACGAACACTATGGCGGTGAAGTCGCTCAGGTGGAAGGCTATGGCGGGGAATATTTTGTCGCCCACCACGGCGCCTGCTTCGTTTACGGGGAGCGCGAAGCCTGTAACGTCGGCGTAGGTGATGAGTGCGGCCCCCAGACAGAGGAAGAGTATGTTCACGGCAATAAAGAGGAGGCTGCTGGTGATAACGTTTTTTTGTGCGGCACGGAGCGATTTGCAGGTGAGGTTTTTCTGCATCATGTCCTGGTCAAGGCCCGTCATGGTGATGGTTATGAACATGCCGCTGAGGATTTGCTTCCAGTAATATTTGCCCGCCGAAGGGTCGGTTTCGAAGACGCGGGTGTAGCCTTTGTCGGAAGAGGTTTGGAGCAGTTGTGGGAGGGAGAGGACGAGTTGTCGGAGAATCGCCACCACGGTGATGATGGCGGCAAGGAGCAGGAAGGTGGTTTGGAGGGTGTCGGTCCATACCACGGTTTTGAGGCCTCCACGGAAGGTGTAGAGGAGTATGATGACAATGAATATCACCGCGGGCACCCAGAAGGGGATGCCCC
>JAZUFY010000024.1:0-19931 GCA_045640925.1 Bacteroidales bacterium | reverse complement strand
TCCAATCCTGCGCAAGACATGGTCGTTGTGCCCCTCCTGCCCCCGACCACCCCGAGCGACTGCACCCTCACCCTTGCTGATGCAGGCGGCAGGGAGATGCTCCGTTTCGCCCGCCCCGAAGCCCAGCTCCAAATCGACCTCGCCACCCTCCCCGCAGGCCTCTACCTCGTCACCCTCACCACCCCCAAAGGCTCCAGCACCCAAAAACTCGTGGTGGAATAGCCTCCGAGGGACAAATAACATCCTAAAAAAGTGCTGAAAGCACTAACCATGCCATGACATCCCGTGTGCAGACAGCACACTCCAAAATGTGATATGGTCAATTACGTTTGTTTTTCGTGGTTGCAAAAAGAGGGAAACGAGGGTCGGGAACGGTATGTTTTGAGTTGTGCCTATTGTTGGCTATAAACCAATCTGTTATGTACGTTTTTAACAAATGTGCATTTGCTCAGATATAGGAAGTGACAGTTGACTTTGTATACCTTTTGCTTTTTGGCGATACATAATGCGTTATATTCTATATGTTTGATAAAAATAGAAAAAGCAAACTTTGTGTGACTTTTGCTCAAAATGAGTCTTGCTTTAGTTAAAACCCGTGTTAAAATGACGTTAAATCCAAAAATAGTTGTACACTTTTGAGAAAAAGTGTACAACTATTTTTGGATATGGTGTTCAAGGTGTTTTGAAGACATTTTTGATGATAATATAGGGGGCTAAGTAATTGAGAATTGAGAATTGAGAATTGAGAATTGAGATAAGAAGTTGTTTAAATTTTATTCAATTTTCTTATGCCATATAAATATGGTGCTACTCTAATGGGGTGAGGAGGTTGCGGTCGATAGTGGTGAGGAAGGAGAGGTTGAGAATCTTGATTTCGATGGCGAAGTTGCCTTCTTGGCAATCGGAGATGATGGTGCCTTGTTTGCCAGCAAAATCGCCTTCTTCGATGATTACACTTGCTCCTTTTTTCAATAGTGAGGTTTGATAGACGTGCAATTCGACTTTGGATTGTACGAACTGGCGGAGCGTTTCGATTTCCTCGTCGGGGATTACGGCAATCTCGTGTTGTTTGATGCCGAAGGTGACTATCCATGCCACGCCATCGGTTCGGCGGATTTTTTCGACATCGGTGGCCTTGATTTTGACAAAGATGTAGGAGGGGATGAGGGGCATCTCCATCATCTTGATTCGGTCGGACCAGTGGCGCTTGACTTTGTGCAGGGGGAGGAAGGTCTCGAAATAGGCTTCGGTGAGGCGTTTCGCAACTTGGCGCTCGGCTCGTGGGTTGGTGTAGACGGCAACCCATTGGGGAATGTGGGAAAGGGGCATAGGTGTTAGTGTTTGAGAAGTTCTATGTCGTATTCGAAGGTGAACACCTCGCCAGGGGCAAGGGTGTGGATGTATTCGCGTTGAGACACATCGCCGCAAAAGTCGTCCTTGTCTTTTCGCCCGCACCAGGGCTCCAAACACGCGAAGGGGCACCCCTCTTTGCTCGGGGCCCAGATGCCCCAAACCTCGGATTGGGGAGAGGTGACGCGGAGGTAGGGACGCTTGTCTTTGTCGGTCAAAGTCATTTGGGCGATGGAGGAGTCCTCGATGATGAGGGCGTCGTTGTCGAAAGTGTGGTTGTTCAACTCCAAAAGTTCGTTATGAAAGATCACATATCCGTGTACGGGGTCGGAGGGGGAATAGTCGCGGAGATAGAATGCGGGGTGGGCTCCTATCTGGAAGTACATCAGTTTGTTGTCGGTGTTCTTCACATTCCAAAGGATTCTCACCTTGGAGGCTTCAAGGCGGTATTCGGCCGTGAGTTCGAAGGCCCAGGGGAAGTGTTTCAGCGTTTCGTTGTTGCTGCGTAAAACCAGAAGGATGTGGCTCTCGTTGCTCTCGATTGCGGAGAAATCGTTGTCGCGTGCAAAGCCATGTTGACCAAGTGCGAAATCTTGACCTTCAACACGGTAATGCCCATTTGCCACTTTGCCCACGATGGGGAAGAGGATGGGGGCATGGCGACCCCAAAAGGTCTTATCGCCACACCAGAGCAGTTCCTCGCCCGAGGTGGCGTTTTGCAAAGAAATGAGTTCGCCTCCGTGGGTGGAGACCTCGATGCGGATATGTTCGTTTTGCAGTTTCATATCCGGTAATAACGCGAAAAAAAAAGAAATAGTACGTTGCTGCAAAAACATTTTTTCGCGAGGTTGATAAAGGTTATGGGTTATAGGTTATTGGTTATCGACTTGTAAGGGTTATGGGTTATAGGTTATTGGTTATCGACTTGTAAGGGTTATAGGTTATAGGTTATAGGTTATCGTGGGCGGGAGCCGTCTTGAATTGAGAATTGAAAATTGAGAATTATTTTTTGCGGCAGCCTCCAAGTCACCAATCACCAGTCACAGGTCACTAAAAAAAAATAGTAAAATTTGAAAAATTTGTGTATATTTGCAAATTGAGTTATTATGATTTTTTAACAATTGTAAATAGGTATAGTATTATAAATGAAGAAGATTTGGATTGCATTGGTTAAAATGTGCGGCTGGAAGTTCGAGATTCCTGATGAAAAGGAGCGTCCCGAGATACGTCATTGTGTGATTGCGATGGCTCCGCACACGTGTGTGGCCGACTTCTTTGTGGGGGCGGCGGTGATGTTTGCGGCCAAGACAAATCCTCGCATTTTTATGAAGAAGGAGTTCTTCAACTGGTTTACCACCCCGCTGCTGCGCCATTTCGGGGTGATAGCGGTGGACCGAGGCAACAGACACAACAACCTGGTGCAGCGTGCCGTTGAGGAACTGAGAGGGAGCGACGATGTGCTGATAGTGCTCACCCCCGAGGCCACCCGCAAGCCGGTGAAGCGGTTCAAGCGCGGTTTTTACGACATAGCCACCCAGGCGGGGGTGCCTGTGGTGATGGGATGGATCGACTTCAAGACCAAGCATGCCGGCTACGGCCCCACGCTGGTGCCTTCGGGCAACTTCGAGGAGGATTGCGCCAAGATGCAGGCCTTCTTCAACACCATCCACCCGAAACACCCCGAAGGCTGGGGATTCGGAGGGAATTGAAAATTGAGAATTGAGAATTGGCTGCCGCCCTCCCAGTCACAGGTCACAAGTCACAGGTCACAGGTCACAAAATTGATAATTGAAAAAACGAAATAAATGGTAAGAAGAATCTTTGTTGAAAAGAAAGCCGACTTCGCAATTGCGGCGAAGGAGCTGAAGGACGAGATGGCCGAGTATCTCGGCATCACGTCGGAGAATGTGCGGATGCTTATCCGCTACGACATTGAGAATCTGTCGCAGGAGACTTACGACAAGGCCAAAGCAACGGTCTTTTCCGAGCCTCCCGTGGATGACATCTATGAGGAGACCTTCCCCCAGCAGGAGGGCGACTTCGTGTTTACGGTGGAGTACCTCCCGGGACAGTTCGACCAGCGTGCCGACTCGGCCGAGCAATGCGTATGCCTGCTCAACCCCGCCGAGAAACCCATCATTCGCTCGGCCAAGACCTACGTCATCAGCGGCAGCCTTACCGAGCAGCAGCGTGCCGCCGTGGTGAAGCATTGTGTCAACCCTGTGGACAGCCGTGTGACCGATGCCGCCAAGCCCGACACCTTGGAGGAACACTACGACGAGCCCGCCGATGTGAAGATTTTCGACGGCTTCAAAGATATGCCCGAGGAGGAATTGAAGGAGCTCTACGCTTCGCTGGGTTTGGCTATGACTTTTGCCGACTTCCTCCACATCCAGCGCTATTTCCACGACGAGGAGCAGCGCGACCCGAGCATGACCGAGATTCGGGTGCTCGACACCTATTGGAGCGACCATTGCCGCCACACCACTTTCGCCACCGAGCTGACCGATGTGCAGTTTGACGAAGGTTACTATCGCCCCTTGATCGAGGGCGCTTTCCAGCAGTATCTGGCCGACCATAAGGACCAGTATGTGGGACGTGACGACAAGTTTGTTTGCCTCATGGACATCGGAACCCTCGCCGCCAAACGTATCCGCAAGATGGGCCTCCTCGACGACCAGGAGGTGAGCGACGAAATCAACGCCTGCAGCATCGTGGTGCCTGTGAAGATTGACGGCAAGAAGGAGGAGTGGCTCATCAATTTCAAGAACGAGACCCACAACCATCCTACCGAGATTGAGCCTTTCGGCGGTGCTGCCACCTGCCTCGGCGGCTGCATACGCGACCCGTTGAGTGGCCGTACCTACGTCTATCAGGCCATGCGTGTGACCGGAGCTGCCGATCCCACCAAGTCCCTCAATGAGACCCTCGCCGGCAAACTGCCCCAGCGCAAAATCGTCACCACAGCCGCCCATGGCTACAGCAGTTATGGCAACCAGATTGGTTTGGCAACAGGCTTGGTGAATGAGATATATCACCCCAACTATGTGGCCAAACGTATGGAGATTGGCGCCGTGATAGCGGCTGCTCCTCGCCGTCAGGTCAAACGTCTCACCAGCGACCCCGGCGATATCATCATCCTGCTGGGTGGCCGCACGGGACGTGACGGTTGCGGTGGCGCCACGGGTGCCTCCAAGGCCCACAACACGACATCGCTCACCACTTGCGGAGCCGAGGTGCAGAAGGGCAATGCCCCCACCGAGCGCAAGATTCAGCGCCTGTTCCGCCGTGAAGAGGTGAGCAGCCTCATCAAGAAATGCAACGACTTTGGTGCAGGTGGTGTGAGTGTGGCTATAGGCGAATTGGCCGACGGCCTCCAAATCAACCTCGACAAGGTGCCTAAGAAATATGCAGGCCTCGATGGCACAGAGCTGGCTATCAGCGAAAGCCAGGAACGTATGGCCGTGGTGGTCGATCCTAAGGATGTGGACAAAATGTTGCAATATGCCGACGAGGAGAACCTTGAGGCTGTGGTTGTTGCCACCGTTACCGAGGAGCCTCGCATGGTCATCAGCTGGCGTGGCAAAGAGGTGGTGAACCTGAGTCGTCGCTTCATCGACACCAATGGCGCACACCAGGAGACGAAGGTCTCGGTGTCTATGCCCGAGGAATGTGCCGCAAAGGCTTCGGAAGCCGCTCAGCAGAATATCAAGGATCGCTGGCTGAAGAATTTGGCCGATTTGAATGTCTGCTCGCAGAAAGGTTTGGTAGAGATGTTCGACAGCACCATTGGTGCAGGCAGCGTGGTGATGCCCTACGGCGGCAAGACGCAGATGACCCCCACGCAGAGCATGATTGGTCAGCTGCCCACCCTTACGGGCAAGAGCGACACGGTCACCATTATGAGCTATGGCTTCGACCCCTACCTGAGTAGTTGGAGTCCTTTCCACGGCGCGGTGTATGCGGTGGTCGATTCTGTTGCCAAGGTGGCTGCCGCAGGTGGTGATGCTTCCAAGGTTCGCCTCACCTTTCAGGAGTATTTTAAGAAATTAGGACAGGACCCCTATCGTTGGGGACAACCCTTTACCGCCCTCTTGGGCGCATACAATGCCCAGATGGGTTTCAAACTTCCCGCCATCGGTGGTAAGGATTCGATGAGTGGCACCTTCAACGATATTGATGTGCCTCCCACGCTGTGCAGTTTTGCTGTGGGTGTGAGCGATATGAAACATGTGGTCACCCCCGAACTCAAGGCTGCGGGCAACTATCTCTATCTGCTCGAAATCAAGCCCGACAAGATGAATATGCCCAACTACCGTATGCTCCTGGCTATGTATGCCACGCTGCGTAAGGCCATAGAGAAGGGTGCCGTGAAATCGGCCTACGCTGTAGGATTCGGCGGTGTGGCCGAGGCGGTGAGCAAGATGGCTTTTGGTAATCGCATGGGTGTGGTGTTCGACGGCAAGGTGCAGGGTGACGAACTCTTTGAGAAGAAATATGGCGCTATCGTGGTCGAGGTGGCCAATTGTGGCGAACTGCCCGCTGTGGCTCGCAAGATTGGCCGCGTTACCGATGACGGCATCTTCACCTTCGGGGGCGAAACCCTCACGATGGACGAGATGTTGAAGTCGTGGACGGGCACTTTGGAGGATATCTTCCCCACGAAATCTTCGGCCCATGTTGAGGGTAATGTGGCTTCGAAACCTTTGTATGAGGCCAAAGAGGTGCATATCTGCCAGCACAAGGTGGCCAAACCCAAAGTGTTCATACCCGCCTTCCCAGGCACAAACTGCGAGTACGACTCGGCTCGGGCGTTCCTCCGTGCAGGCGCGGAGGCTGAAACTCTCGTGTTCCGCAATCAGAACGCCAACCAGATTTCGGAGAGTGTGGAGGCTTTTGTCAAGGCTATCAACGAGAGCCAGATTATCATGATTCCTGGCGGTTTCTCGGCAGGTGATGAGCCTGAGGGAAGTGCCAAGTTTATCACCAGCGTGTTCCGCAACGAGCAGATTGCTGAGGCGGTGATGCGTCTGTTGAAAGAACGTGACGGTTTGATGCTGGGTATCTGCAACGGCTTCCAGGCCTTGGTCAAACTGGGATTGGTGCCCTACGGTGAGATCCGTCCGCAGAGTGCCGATTCGCCCACTTTGACGTTCAACACCATTGGCCGTCACCAGAGCATGATAGCACACACACAGGTGGTGAGCAAGATGTCGCCCTGGCTGCAACAGGCCGAGTTGGGCAAGAGCTATGTGGTGCCTATCTCGCACGGCGAGGGCCGTTTTGTGGCTCCGCAGGAGTGGATTGACCGTCTCTTCGCCAATGGTCAGGTGGCTACCCGCTATGTCGATTTGCAAGGTGTACCCACAATGGAGGAACCTTACAATATGAATGGGTCGTATATGGCTATCGAGGGTATCACCAGCCCCGACGGTCGTGTGCTGGGCAAGATGGCACACAGCGAGCGTCGTCGTGAGGGCACCTACCTCAACATCTATGGCGACCAAGATCAGCGCATCTTCGAAAGCGGCGTGGAGTATTTTAAATAAGTGAAATGTGAATGGTGAATAGTGAATGGTGAATAGTGAATGGTGAATAGTGAAATGAGCACAATCTTTTCACATTTCACTTATCACATTTCACAAAAAATAAAAACAGATATGATAAAGAAACTATTTTTCACCTTGACCGCGATGTTGTTGGCTTCGACGCTGACAGCAGGCCCTGTGGATAGTCGTCGTGCTGCTGCGGTGGCTGAAAATTCGATTCGGCTGATATCGTGGCACAACGATGATGGCACTAAGGCACCGATTACTCCAAACGATGTTGTGGTGATGGCCCCGCTGTACCCAGAATGGAATGTGGAGAATCTCCACCTCTTCAACTATCAGTATGGCGACCGCGAAGGGTTTGTCATCATTAGTGGCGACGATATTGCCGCTCCTGTGCTGGCTTTCTCCGACGAGGGACAGATGGATTTGAGCAATGCCTCACCAGCGGCACGTTATTGGATAGAACGCTATAGTCAGCAGATTGCTGTAGGTCGTGAAAAAGCGCTGCAGGCCACTCCTGCAATTACTCGGAAATGGGCTGTATTGGAAGACAAAGAGGCCGTAGAGGCAATGTTGTCGGCCAAAGGCGATTTCTATCACGACCGCATCCCCCTCTTGTTGGGCAATATGCGTTGGAATCAGGGCGACCCTTACAACCGTCTGTGTCCTATATCGGGCAGCAAGCGTGCCGTCACAGGGTGCGTGGCCACGGCTTTTGGCATGATTATGAATTACTGGGATTATCCTGTGCATGGTTTCGGACGTCACTCCTACAATGGAGCCGATAATCCTGCCGCCTACCCCAATTGGAAATATGGCGAGTTGTCGGCTGATTTTGAGAACACCTATTACGATTGGGCCCACATGGACGATTGGGCTGCCATCAACAGCAGCGACACGGTAATCGAGGCTATCTCAACATTGCTCTATCATTTGGGTGTGGCTTTTGATATGAACTATAGCCCAGATGGTAGCGGATGCTGGTCGTTGAAGGAATATGCAATGTTTGACACGAGTCTTCATTTGCAACCTACCGTGGGTGCAGAATATCGCATTCCCAAGCATTTCGGCTACAAATTCAGTTATGCAGGTATGCGTGATTCTATAGGTGATGATACGCTGTGGATGCAGATGCTCTACAATAGTTTGGCTGAAGGCAAGCCCATCTATTATGCAGGTTGGGCTGTGGAAGACAATGAGGCAGGACATAGTGCTACCTCGGGTCACGGATTCATCATCGACGGATATTTCTCCGATGAGGTGGACTCCAACCTTTTCCATCTCAATTGGGGTTGGGGTGGCGCAGATAATGGTTTGTTCAAGATTGACGCACTCACCCCTGGAGGTAACGACTTCACGCAGTGGCATGGAGCCGTCATCGGCATGGAACCCGACACCTCTTACCATGGTTACGATCCTGCCGCTATTCGTCAAGTGGTGTTGAGCAACGCCATAGTGTATGCCGAAGATGGAAGCATTTTTGTAAAAGGTGCCGAAAATGCTGCGGTAATAGTATATGATATTATGGGTCGTCAAGTGGGCTGCCGTGATAATCAAGAGACTGCGAATTGGAATCTCCGTGTTCGCCCAGGCATCTACCTTGTCCGGATTGGCAATACTGCCGCAAAAAAGATAATAGTATTATAAGTAAATAGTGAACAGCTACATCTTTTTCACATTTCACTTATCACAATTCACATAAAAAAGAAAACCATGAATAAATCGATAGAAAATCTTCAACCTGCCAAAGTATGGCATTATTTTGGCGAACTGATGAACATTCCGAGACCTTCCAAGCACGAAGCACAGGTCTCCGCATATTTGCAGAACTTTGGCAAGAGCCATGGCTTTGAAACACTTGTTGACGAAGTTGGCAATGTGCTGATTCGCAAATCCGCTTTCAAAGGCTACGAGAACGCCTCCAAGGTGTGTCTGCAGGCACACATGGACATGGTGTGTGAGAAGAATGGCGATAGCAATCACAACTTTTTGACCGACCCTATCAAGGCTGAGGTTGAAGATGGTTGGTTAGTGGCAAAAGAGACAACGCTGGGTGCAGATGATGGCATTGGTGTGGCTGCTGCCTTGGCAATTTTGGATGATGATACGATAGCTCACGGGCCACTGGAATGTCTTTTCACCGTTGATGAGGAAACAGGTCTGACAGGTGCTGCCAATCTGCACACCGATTGGTTGCAGAGTGACATTCTGCTCAACTTCGACGATGAAGATGAAGGTGAATACTGCATTGGCTGTGCCGGTGGTATCGACACCACAGTGGCTATTGACTACACCACTCGTCCTGTACCCGAAGGGGAGGATTCGCTCCGCATCAAAGTCTATGGCCTCACAGGAGGACACAGCGGCGATGATATCAACCGTGGCCGTGCTTGTGCCAACAAACTCTTGGCCCGCATCTTGTGGAATGCCACCGAGGAGTATAAGATTGGTCTTGCAGCCATTGATGGGGGCAACCTGCGTAACGCTATAGCCCGAGAGGCTTGGGCCGATGTTGTGGTGCTCAAAGAAAATAGTGACAAACTGAAAGCCATGGTGGTCGAGATGGCCGACAAATTCAAGTTCGAATTTCGTAGCACGGAACCTGGTCTTGAGGTGTCGGTGGAGAATATAGCACAACCTGAATGCTTGCTTGATCGTCAGACACAGTACAATCTGCAGAACATCCTTTTGGCTTGTGCCCATGGTGTGCTGGCTATGAGTCGTGAGATACCCAACTTTGTTGAGACCTCTACCAACCTTGCTTCTGTCAAGATGCACGATGGTCAGATCCATATTGCTACCAGCCAGCGTAGTTCTGTGGAAAGTGCCAAAGAGGCTGCCGCGCAGAAGATTGAGGCCACTTTCCGCCTCATCGGTGCCCATGTCAGCCATGGCGACGGATACCCAGGTTGGACTCCCAATCCCAACAGCAAAGTGCTCAAGGTGGGTGTGGATACCTATAAGAAACTTTATGGTCACGAACCTATTGTACGAGCCATTCATGCGGGTTTGGAGTGCGGACTTATTGGTGAGAAATATCCCAAGATGGATATGATTAGCTACGGCCCGACTTTGCGTGGTGTTCACGCCCCTGGCGAGAAGATTGAGATTAAGACCGTTGAGATGTTCTGGAATCTCACCCTCGAAATTCTCAAGAACTTGAAATAGAAATATTGATATTCAGATGTTCAGAATTTGATAATTTGAAGATCTTTATACTCTTTACTTTTCACAATTTACTTTTCACAATTCACAAAATAGAATATGATAGGAGTATTAGGTAGCGGTTCATGGGCCACGGCAGTAGTGAAAGTATTGCTGGAGCAGCCAGGTGCACGAGTGTGCTGGTTCGTCCGCGAACCCGAAATTCGTGAGAGCCTTATGGAACATGGCCGCAACTTTCGATATTTGCCCGAAGTGACCCTTGATGCGGAACGCTTGGAGATATGTACCGAGGCCAAAACCGTTATGGAACGCTGTGAGTTGGTCTATCTCATTGTCCCTACGGCTTATCTTCATGGTGTGATGCAGACCATTGATCCTGCTTTGTTGCGGAGTCGCTATTTGGTGTCGGCCATCAAAGGTTTTGTTCCCGAAGTTGACGAGATTGTTACCGACTATCTGCAACATGTCTACCAAGTGCCCGAAGAACATTTGGCCATTATCAGTGGCCCCACCCATGCCGAAGAAGTTGCTCGCGAACGCCTCACGTTTATAACAGCGGCAACCCACAACACCCAATTAGGCGAACAAATTCGGCAACAATTGCGTTGTCATTATATCACCGCCAGCATTTCTGACGACATGCGTGGTATTCAGTTTTCCACAGCATTGAAAAACATCTATGCTGTTGCGGCGGGTATATGCAATGGCATGGATTCGGGCGACAACTTGATGGCTGTGTTGGTGAGCTATGCATTGGCCGAGGCACAACTTTTCCTCAATAGAATGCAGCCGCAACGAAACAATGTGCTTACGGTTTCTTCTCTGCCCCCATACGTTGGAGACCTTTTGGTGACTTGTTATTCGCAGTTCAGTCGCAACCGCACACTGGGCACGATGATAGGTCGAGGCTATAGTGTGCAGAGTGCCCAACTGGAGATGAATATGGTGGCCGAAGGCTACTATGCCGCTCGAAGCATGGAAAAGATTCGCAAAGCGATGAATGTCGAAATGCCGATAGCTCATGCTGTCTATCTGGTTCTTTTTGAACAGGCCAAACCTGATGTCATTCTCCGTGCCTGGCAGATTATCAATAATAGTTAAAAAAATATATTTCGAAAATAGAAAAATAACAACAATATGGACCCAAAAGTAAGTATCATTATGGGCAGCACTTCCGACTTGCCAGTCATGGAGAAGGCTTGCCAATTTCTTGAAGAAATGGAGATCCCGTTTGAGGTGAATGCCCTGTCTGCACATCGTACCCCTGCCGAAGTCTCCGATTTCGCCCGTAACGCCCACAAACGTGGCGTGAAGGTCATTATTGCAGGTGCAGGTATGGCTGCCGCACTGCCAGGTGTTATTGCGGCTGAAACCCCGCTACCCGTGATAGGTGTCCCCATTAAGGGCAGTGTGCTGGATGGTGTGGATGCCACCCTTTCCATGCTTCAGATGCCTTCGGGAATTCCCGTGGCCACTGTGGCTATCAATGGTGCTCAGAATGCGGCGGTGTTGGCTATGCAGATTATGGCAGTGGGTGATGCCCAAATGCAGGAGAAGGTCTTGTCCTACAAACAAGGCTTGAAAAAGAAAATCGTCAAAGCCAACGAGGAACTCGCTAAACTGGAATATAAATTCAAGGTTTGAGAGGTCTTGTGTAAAGAGTTTGAAAGTTAAGGGCTACATTCACATGTTCTCTTGAATTTTCATTCTCAGTTCTCAATTTTAAATTTCTATACTATGATTACTATCGGCATCACAGGAACGCTCGGGGCTGGCAAAGGCACTATCGTTGACTATCTGCTCAAAGAAAAAGGTTTTGTGCACTATTCCGTGCGTGCATTTATCACCGATGAGATTAATCGTCGCGGACTACCTGTCAATCGCGACAGTATGACTTTGGTGGGCAACGACCTCAGGGCACAGCATTCACCATCATGGATTGTCGAACAACTCTACGCCCAGGCGCAGGCTTCGGGCAAAAACTGCATCATCGAGAGTGTGCGCACCCCTGGCGAAGTGTCTGCTTTGCGCGACAAACCGAATTTCTACCTCTTTGCAGTGGATGCCGACCCCAAGGTGCGGTACGAGCGTGCCGTGCTTCGCGGTAGCGAAACCGACCATATCGACTTCGAGACTTTTCTTGCCAACGAACAGCGCGAGATGAACAACATCGACCCCAACAAGCAGAATCTGAAAGTCTGCATTGCACAGGCCGATTTCCGTTTTGACAATGGGGGCACCATCGAACAGCTCAACGATCAGGTTGAAGAGGTGCTCAAACAAATCATGTATCATCGCCCCAGTTGGGACGAGTATTTCATGGAATTGGCCAATACCGCCTCCAAACGTGCCACTTGCGACCGTGGCCGCAGCGGATGTGTGATTGTTAAGGATAAGCAGTTGTTAGTTACCGGCTATGTGGGCTCTCCCGCAGGACTGCCTCATTGCGATGAGGTGGGACACCTCTTCCGACAGACCATTGAAGAGGATGGACGTATCACCAATCATTGTGTCCGCACAGTCCATGCCGAGCAGAACGCCATCTGTCAGGCGGCCCGTAGAGGTATCGCCTTGGATGGAGCCACCCTTTATTGTCGAATGACTCCATGTCGCACCTGTGCCATGCTCATCATCAATTGTGGCATCAAGCGAGTCGTTTGTGAACGCAAATACCATGCAGGAGCCGAAAGCGAAGAACTGTTTGCCCAAGCGGGTGTGAAGTTGGAGTTCTTCCACGATGAGATACAGCAATACGCAAACCAATAAATAAAAAAGCCTCGCAGAGATGCGAGGCTTTTTTGTTGAATCTTGATGCGATTAGGCCTCAACGATTGCACCAGTGGGGCAAACGTCGGCGCAGGTGCCGCAGCTGGCACATTTGTCAGCGTCGATTTTGTAGATGTCGCCTTCAGAGATAGCTCCGACGGGGCATTCATCGATACAGGTACCGCAAGCAGCGCAAACATCAGTGATTTTGTAAGCCATTTTAATAATATTTTTAAGGTTAATAATTGAGTTGCAAAGATACAAATTTATTTAGATATATAAGTCGTTTCGATGGAATAAATTTTAACCACACCCTTTAAAGTGTTACTAATTAAAATATTAAACCAAAAAGTATCCACAGCCAATGTGCGGCAATACCGGCACAAAGTCCGCCAATCGTGTGCGCTCCGATGGCTTTTCCAATCAACTTGCGATAGCCCAAAGTGTCCAACATGGCCGTATGAGTGGAGAGATAACCGCTCCAGCACATGCCCATGGCGGTGAACACGGCGATGGCGTTTTGGTTGATGATGCCTTCGGCAATGAAACGAGGCACGAGACCCAAGGCGGCACCTACAGCACCCAGCGCGGTGATGGGGAACGACACCAAAGCACCACTCTCGAAACCGAACAGCCAGTAGAAAATTATGCTGATCTTGTCGGCCAGCCAAGTAATGATCGGGACTCCCTCGTAGGCAGCACCTGTATAGGTATGAGAAGTGGCGTCGGGACCGAAGGTGAGCATCATCACAATAGTGGAGATGCACAGCACACCAGGAATGATTGCAAAACCGATACCCACGCCGTCTTTACCTCCGTCGAGGAGCGAGTTGAGGAATCGCTGGAACACGGAGCCTTCGCTTTTAAACGATATCTGCTGCTCGTCGCCAGCGAACTCGGTCACGGGAACGTCCAGTTCAGGATAGGCCTTCAAGGTGAATTTCTGCATCAGACGGGTGGAGATGATGCTGCCGATGATGGCACCAATGATACCTACTAAAGCACCCTTACCGTAGCCCAAACCTGTCATGAAGGCCAGCACCATCAAACCCATGCCGAAGGCGGTGCCGAAATTGGTGAGTGAAACAAGTTGATATTTTTTAAAATATTGTGAAAAATTCTTGTCCTGAGCCAATGAAATGATGGCGGGATTGTCCGAAAGAAAGGTGAGAATAGCACCCAGGGCGGCTACACCAGGCAGGTTGTAGAGCGGCTTCATCAGCGGACGCAGGATGTTCTCCAGCAGCCTTACCACGCCGAACTCTACCAGCAGCTTGCCTATGGCCCCCATTAGCACGCAGATGGCCATGATATAGAACACTGTTTCGAGCAGCAGGTGGTAGGCTGTCTGCATAAAGGTGTTGAGCATGTGCGGCAACGTCATGCGGTAGGCCAACACCCAGAAGAAGCCGATGAAGATGATCAAAAAGATGATGGCCTCTATCGATCGTTTGCTGGTGAATTTGAGAGGCGACTTGAAAATGCGTTCGAACAAATGCTCAACCCAATGAGCATACTCTGTAGTCTTGTTTTTTTGTGGTTGGCTTTCCATAAGAATAGATGGCTTGTAATACGATTAATTCTTCTCCGCTTTGGCCTTAGCAATAGCGTGTTTGGCCAGTTTGTGTATGTCCATATACCAGGTGATGCCGAGGTTGGCCTGCAGCGAGTTCTCTGTATTGTTGTCGTACCAAGTGCGGCGATTGGCCAGGAAAAGGTGCATCTTGAAATCGGTGCAGAAACTCGGGGTGTATTCCACGCCGAGGCCGTAGGTGGCGTAGCTGTGTCCGGCCTCGCCCAAAATGTCGAAGAAACCATTGTTGATTGCAGTCGGGTTCATGCCGAAACCTGGCAGCACCTCGTTCGATTTGTTCTGCTCGTAGGCTCCTTTGGCAAACACGCTCACATCGCTCGTGATTTGGTAGTTGGCGCAGCTCACGATGGCGAAATTTTTGCCCCAGTCTTTCCAACCGTTGGCATGATGGATAAAATCGAGGTATATGTCCCAAGTACCGAAATCCAATTCATGTCCCAAAGCGATATAGTTCATATAGTTGTGGTCGGGACGCTCAAAGAGGTTGATGGAGTGCAACACCTTGAAATGTCCCACCTTGGCGGTGTAGAAAAGATTGTACGACAATAGGCCGCTCTTCCATTCCTGTCCCAAGGGGTATCCCAGTTGGGCACCATAGTGCACGTATGGCGAGTTGGCAATCTGTGCCAGGAACATACGGCTGCCGTCATCGCTCTTCAGCGCCATAGCTACAGCGGGCTGGAAACAATAGAAATTGTCCCAATAATAGGTACTGAAAAGCACATCGATGGGGGAGGCGTCGTATTCGCAGCCGCCCACGGCCAAAGCGTCTTTACCAAAACGGAACATGATGTTGGGATTGGGCTGGTAGTTGATGTAGAGGAAGTCGGTGTTGTCAAACAAACTCACCGTGCCGGGTTGGGCCACGATACGCTGGCGGAAGAAATACGAAAATTTGTCCCCGATGGGGCCGCCAATCACAAAGTTGAAATATCTCCCATGGAAACCGTATGGGTTGTCCAAAACCGAATTGTTTAGCGTGTTGTGATAATAGTCGAAATCGGCACGGGCCTCCAATTTTATTTGTGAAAATATGGGGGTAAAATCCACCTGAGCCTGAATATTGGCCGAAAAAGCCAAGAGTACGGCCAGAACAATAGAGCGTATGGTTTTCTTTTTCAAAACGTTAATAGTATTATTTGTTAATTAATGTTTTTGCAAATGTACGAAAAATATTTATTATAATTAAAAAACTATTTCTATACTTTTTCTCATCTTTTCGACACACATTATCGCAAACTTTCTAAAAAAACTTCAAATATTAAATTATTTTGTTATTTTTGTATTTGGAAACAAATAGTAATATTATGAATAAAAATCATTATTTCAAATCATTATGCGTTGCGGCAGCTCTCCTTGTTGCCAGTTTTGGTGTCCGAGCACAGGAATCAGAGACCTCTGTTTACATCAATGGTATGATTCCTACAGCCGCATTTAACAATCCGATTAGTTTCGATGCTCCAAATCAGTTGATGAGTCGCCAAGAAGCCGCCACGGGTGCTACTGCAGGCTTGGGCGTCACTGCTCGTTACGGTCTTTGGTTCGATTTGGGTGTAGGTCAGCTCGAACCTTTTGCCGAAGCCAGTTTCCTTTGGAACAGCGTCAAGGGTTCTGTACGCGACCATTACGACAACCTGATTAGCCCTACAACAGGTTATCGTGCCAAGGCTCCAACCTATTTTAACGTACCCATTATGTTAGGTATCAAGTATCGCTACGACCTCAACGCCACTATCCGTCCTTATATCGATGTGGCATTGGGTTGCGACTTCCTTTTCATCACAGGCAACGGTCTCAAGGATGAGGATTGGTTAACTTATAAACCCACGGGCAATCTTTGCTGGATGGTGGGACTCGGTACCTATATCGGTGAGTTCGTCTCCGTAGGTCTTTTCTACGAAGGTTTGGGCAACCACCTTATCGACTATACCCGCAAAGTCGTGTTGCCCGAATTTTCTTACACCACAGTGAAACGCAACATTGGTGAATTTGGTATCCGTTTGGGATTCCACTTTTAAATCTTGAAACAACCCATAACAAAAGGGGACATCTTCAATGGTGCCCCCTTTTTGTATATCATACTTTATTACTTATACTATCTTGTCAAATCCCAAATAAGGTCTCAGACATTCGGGCATCACGATACCTTCGGGGGTCTGGTTGTTCTCCAGCAAGGCGGCTACGATGCGAGGCAGAGCCAAAGCGCTACCATTGAGGGTATGGGCCAGCTTCATCTTTCCGTCAGCATCTTTGAAACGCAGCTTCATACGATTGGCCTGGAAAGTTTCGAAGTTCGACACTGAGGATACCTCTAACCACTTCTGTTGTGCGGCACTCCACACCTCGAAGTCGAAAGTCATGGCCGAGGTGAAACTGATATCGCCGCCACAAAGTTTGAGAATATGGTAGGGAAGACCCAGTTTGTCCAAGAGGCCGCCCACATGTTTCTTCATCTCTTCGAGCATGTCGTAGGAACGGTCGGGGTGTTCGATGACCACAATCTCCACCTTGCTGAACTCGTGCAGGCGGTTGAGACCGCGCACGTCCTTGCCGTAGCTGCCAGCCTCGCGGCGGAAGCACTCGGAGTAGCCCACATGCTTGATGGGGAACTGCTCGGGGGAGACAATCGCGTTGCGGTAGATATTGGTGATGGGCACCTCGGCGGTAGGAATCATGTAGAAACCGTCCAGAGGAATGGCATACATCTGACCCTCCTTGTCGGGCAGCTGGCCAGTACCGAGACCCGAGGCTTCGTTGACCATTAGCGGAGGCATGATTTCGATATATCCTGCATCAGCGGCCTCGTTGAGGAAAAAGTCAATCAAAGCACGTTGCAGACGGGCGCCCTTGCCTTTGTATACGGGAAAACCAGCACCTGTAATCTTGTTGCCCAGCTCGAAGTCCACGATGTCGTATTTGGCGCACAAGTCCCAGTGAGGAAGGGCATCTGCGCCCAAGTTTGGCTTGGTGCCGAACTCTGCCACGACCACATTGTCGGCCTCTGTCAGACCTTTGGGGACGGTGATATGGGGAGCGTTAGGCAACGAAATAAGTTTCGCATTCAGGTCGGCCTCCACGGCACTCATTTGTTCGCCGAGTTCCTTCTCTGAAGCTTTCAGCTCGGCAGTCAGAGCCTTCTTCGCATCGGCCTCCTCGCGTTTGCCCTGTTTGAAGAGCATGCCGATCTCTTTGGCTATAGCGTTCTGCTCGGCCTTGACGGCATCCGATTTTTGTTGGAGGGCGCGACGTTGTTCGTCTAAAGCGATAATCTCAGCGATACGCTCCTCGACATTCTTCACATTCTTAATCTTGAGGCGTTCAACGACCTCTTCAGTATGTTCTTTAATATATTGTAGTTGCAACATGACGCATGATTTTTGATGTAGAATTGTTTCTGAAACAACAAAAAGAAGCCATTTTGACTCCTTTTGTTTCTGCGGAAAGAGAGGGATTCGAACCCCCGGACCCTTGCAGATCAACGGTTTTCAAGACCGCCGCGTTCGACCACTCCGCCATCTTTCCATAATGCAAAAATACGAATTTTTTTTAAATTATTGAGTTTTTTTTTAAAAATATATTTAATTTGTTGTATCATAGAAAATTGTTAAAAGCAAAAGGCTCCGCACAAACGGAGTCTTTTGCTTTGTATGAGGTAGAAATTAGTAGTTTTTGACAAGGCGGACAGCACAACCAGTGGAAGCACCTGTTCCGCTGACGATATTAATGGAGCCGTTGCTGAACTGGATGGAGTAAGCATTGGAAGGAGTGCTACTGCTGGAAGTCCAATAATAACCGTTTGTACCGATTTGGTCGACATTGTTACTCGAACGAGAGCCGGCAGCAGGCAGGAATACTGCACCAGCATTTTCAAGGATTGTCCATTGTTCGACAGTCAAAGTGTTGGTGGAGAACGTGGTGTCGATTTCAATAGAGACACCGGCATTTGTCCATGTGTCGGGTAAGAGCACAAGTCCAGGAACGTTGTTCACAATGGCAAGAGTCTTCAGATTATTGGCGTTAGGACGTTGGGAGAGCAAGTAGCTCCATTCGGATTGTGAAAGTGTGCGCCAAACACCCATTTGGTTGCCACCATTGAGGATGGGGTTGTAATATCCCCAGTCGGCATCGGCATAGTCGTCGTCAAGGTCATTACCATTGGTTGTGGCCATGTATTCGCTATTGTTGGCAGAAGTGGAGTAAGGCTGGTAGGCAATAGCATCGCTGTTCCAGCCGCTGGTGCCATAGCCGAAGAGGTCGATCCAGGCAGTGCAGTTGCTACGAATCAGGATGTTGTCGTTGCCGGCTTTGTCGTACTGATTTTTAGCGAAGCGCCAAGTGAGGGTGCTGGGGCGATACTGGAGGTTGCCTTGCGAGAAAACGATCTTTCTGTCGTTGCTAACGCTGAAGACACCGGTGAGGGCGCCTCTTACGACGGGGTGCTCCAAAGCGAAGACACGCTGTTCGAGGCTGTCAAGACGGTTGTCGAGGCTGTCGACTTTGTCATCGAGGCCGTCAATACGGTTATTGAGGCTGTCGCGGACAGCGTTGATGCGAGCGTTGAGGTCGATGATGCTATCGCGCAGGTCGTTGATTTGGTTCTGAAGGCTGCTGTCGCCCTGATTGATAATATTGATGAGGCTGTCGCCAAGTTGATAGATGTCGCCGGCGATATTGTTCTCGATGCTGTCGCGGAGGGCGTCGAGGCTGTCAAGGACTCGGTTGATGTTGTTGTCAACATAGATTTTGTTGGCTGCATCGTTAGCATTGATGGGGGTGCCGAGGTTGGTGATGCGCATACCCTGGGCGCTGTTGTTGATGCTGAGGACATCGGCAAGGTTCTGGGTTTCGGTGGTGATGAAACCAAGGTCGTTGTTGAATTGGCTCAGGTTGGTAGGACGACCAGTGATGCTGTCCCAAGAAACGAGACCCACATGGGTGAGGAAACCGAGGTCGTTGACGAACTGGCTCAGATTGGTGGGGTGGTTGAAGATGCTGTCCCAATCAATAGGGCCGACGTGAGTGAGGAAGCCGAGGTCGTTGTAGAACTGGCTGAGGTTGGTAGGACGGCCAGTGATGCTGTCCCAAGAAACGAGACCGACATGGGTGAGGAAGCCGAGGTCATTGTAGAACTGGCTCAGATTGGTGGGGTGGTTGATAACACTGTCCCAATCGATAGAAGTAATGGTGTTGATGGGGAGGACGATGTAGCTGCCATTGTTGAGGAAGATGGTGTCGCCGTGACGGGTGATGCTGAGGTCGCCGGAAGTGACGAAATCAGGCACATTGCGGAGGCTGTCGAACTCATAGTTCCAATTTCTGGAACGGGGGTCGAGCTCGGTCAGCACAAAGTGCTCGCTGACGCAGTCGGCCACATTGGCGTGCAATGCGAAGGGCACAGCGTGGATTTGCTGAACGGTTTCAAGGGTGTAGTTGGTGCCACCGTTGATGTCTATTTCGCTGTGGAGGAAATAGGGGCTGGTCGACCAGTTGATGCTGTTGAAAGC
>JAZUFY010000023.1:0-20083 GCA_045640925.1 Bacteroidales bacterium | reverse complement strand
CAAAGATACGAAATTTTCTCCAGTTATTAATGAATTAAACTGTTAAAAATCAATAAAAAAGACATGGGTTTCGGGTACGTTAGAAATATATTGTTTGTGGTATTCGAAGTGTCCCAACTTATTTTTTAAACATTACTAAATGTAACATTAATTCGTTTTCATCATGGAAAATCATGTAGTCATCATGGCTGGAGGCATTGGAAGCCGTTTCTGGCCCCTCAGCACCCCCGAATTTCCCAAACAGTTTATCGATATATTGGGTTGTGGCCGCACCCTTATACAGCTCACTGTCGACCGTTTTCAAGGCGTCTGTCCCATTCAGAATTTCTGGGTGGTGACTAATGCCGCGTACGTTGATATTGTAAAGCAACAGCTCCCCGATCTTCCTGTGGAGCATATTTTGGCCGAGCCGGCGGCTCGCAACACGGCCCCCTGCATCGCGTGGGCTTGCTGGCGTATCAAACAGGAGTCGGACAATGCCAATGTGGTGGTCACACCGGCCGATGCCGTGGTTATGAACTCAGAGGAATTCCGCCGTGTTATCAAGAACGCCCTCTCGTTCACACAAACTCATAATTCTATTGTCACCATTGGCATCAAGCCCAACCGTCCTGAAACGGGTTACGGTTATATCAAATGTGCCGCAAATAGCGCCGAAAGCGAAATATTGCCAGTGGAGGCCTTTAAGGAAAAGCCTGATTTGGATACCGCCAAGAAATACCTCGCCGATGGTTCCTACCTTTGGAATGCGGGCATCTTTGTGTGGAATGCCGCCACTATTACCGATGCCATCCGTACTTATAAACCCAATTTGGCGCAGGATATGGACAGCATGAAGAGCGATGCCGACGTGCAGACTGTTTTCCCAAACTGTGAGAAGATTTCCATCGACTATGCCGTAATGGAGCCCGCTGCAGCCGAAGGCAAAGTCTTTACTCATCCTGCCGATTTTGGTTGGAGCGATTTGGGCAACTGGGCTTCGTTGCACGAGAAACTCAGCCATGATGCTACTGGCAATGGTGCTGTGGGCAATGTGAAGATGTATGAGTGCAGTAATTGTGTTGTCCATACCGAAGATGCCAAGAAGGTTGTTCTGCAGGGTTTGGACGGCTTTATTGTTTCCGAGAAAGGGGGGCAGATACTCGTTTGCCGTCGTTCCGAGGAACAGCGCATCAAAGAGTTCTCTCAGAATTAGAACAAGATTTACAATATATATTTAAAAAAGATAGCGGCCTACTTTTCTGTGGCCGCTATCTTTATTATTGTCGTGTCGGTGCGTAGATCTATTCAATCCAACCGATGATGTCGCCTTTCTTCACCATCTGGCCTTGTTTGACGCAGGTGTCTACTAGGCGTCCGCCTTTCACAATGTGCATAGGCATGAGGGCGTAGCTGGCTTGAATGATGCAGAAAGTGTCGCCTTCTTTGTATTCGCGGCCAGGAGCAGGGGCGATGGAGGTGTCTTTGAAGTCAATCTCCCAAAGTATCTGGCCTGTGGCCTCTGCCACGATAGGAGTGGCGTTGGCGTGCTTGTCGCTGATATAGTTGGGCGTCAGAGTGGCGGGGGCGGCAACAACGGATGCGGGAGCCTTGGAGGCTTGCTGTTGTGCACGGAGTTCTGCTACCTCTTTATTAAAACGGTCTTTGGCAATACCCGACTTGTAGTCGCGATACTGGCGGTCGTGCATAGCCAATTCGAAGAGCTCTTCGTCATCTTCGCCACGGTCCCAGCCGTTGGCCTCCATTTCCTTAATATATTCAGGAAGGGCATCGGGATAGAAATCCTGCGGATTGCCTGTATAGAAATCTTGATTGGTCTGCTTGGCCAGCTCCACAATCTCGGGAGCCAATGGGCCTGGCAGTTTGCCGGCACGGCCAAGAATCATGTTCCAGCTGTCTTTGTCAATTTGCGAAAAACGGGGTTTACCCTGGGCCATCGACATCAGATTCATCAAGGCGATATTCTTGGTATACTGGCTGAATGGGGTCACCAGTGGGGGATAGCCCAGCATAGGCCAGATATACGCCACCTCGTTGAAGAGCTGTATGGTGAGGTCATCAAACGACACATCGGGTTTGCCGTTCTTTTTGAGGGCCATATTGATGGCGTTGTGCATACCTTTGAGGTCGCTCATCATGCTGCCCATCATGCCGCCAGGCAGACCGCATCCCACCAGCATGGAGGTGCAAATCTTGTTCTTGGGGTTGATATAAAGGCCTAAGAAGTCGTCGATAAACGACTGCGTGAGGGCACGGGCATCCATATAGGCGTTCATATCGATATCTTTCACCAGAAAGCCGTCCTCTTTGAGCATAGCCTGCACGGCAATCACGCCGGGATGCACCATGCCCCATGCCAAAGGCTCCATAGCGGTGTCAATAACATCAGCACCTGCACGGGCCACCTCGAGTATGGAAGCCATTGCAAAACCCGGACCCGAATGGCCGTGGTACTGCACAATGATGTGGGGGTACTTCTTTTTGATTTCGTACACGAGCTTGCCGAGGATGGTCGGACGCCCAATGCCGGCCATATCCTTTAGAGCAATCTCATCGGCGCCAAACTCCACCAACTTGTCCACAATGTCCATGTAGTACTCCACTGTGTGGATGGGTGAGTAGGTGATGCTGAGGGCGGCCTGGCTGATCATGCCGGCCTCCTTGGCATATTTCACCGACAACTCGAGGTTGCGCGGGTCGTTCAATCCGCAGAACGAACGCATGATGTCCACCCCCTGGGCTTTCTTTACCTTGGGCATCAGTTGGCGCACATCTTTCGGCACACCGTACATGCGCAAGCCGTTGAGGGCGCGTTCCAGCATGTGGGTCTGTATGCCCGCTTTGTTAAACTCCTTTGTCCAAGCACGGACAGCCTTGTTGGGGTTTTCGCCGTACATCAGGTTCACCTGCTCAAAAGCGCCACCATTGGTCTCAATGCGGTCAAAACACCCCATCTTTACAATGGCAGGAGCCACCTGCACAAGTTGGTCAATACGGGGCTGATATTTGCCCGACGACTGCCACATGTCGCGATAGACCAAACTGAATTTTATCTCTTTTGCCATGACAAACAATTTTAATATTTGGCCATAAAGGCCTGACATTTATTTACTAATGAAGAAAAAACCTTCTTCCTCCAATAAACAAAATTACTAAAAAAACAGATACCAAAAAAATATTTAACATAAATTTAATATTTTTATTCAATTTCTATAATTAGATGCTGAGGTTATGATTTAGGCGTATGTCCTCGGGGAAGGTTTGCTCCTGAAGCGACTTTCGGGATCGTTACCATAAGGCAAAATGACACACTCGACACAGTAACGTGAAATATCCAAATTACAACGAGCCTCCCAGGTCGGGAGGCTCGTTGCTTATATTGGTTTCTGTGGCGAAACTGGAAACTGACAGGGTGAAGATTATCTTACTACAAGTTTCTTGACCATGTTGATGTTTTCGCCGATGATGCGGACAAAGTAGGCACCTTGAGCGAGGTTGGCAACATCGAGAGTTTTGACACAGTCGGCAGCACACTCCATGTTCTCGGTAATGATGGTGCGACCATTCATGTCGACGATGGCGATGTTGACTTTTCCATTGACACCTGTGACACTGATGGTGGTAGCGTCGTTAGCAGGGTTGGGGTAGATATTGCACTGGGCACTGGTAGCAGTGCTGATGCCCTGGGTGCTGTCGGGGGCGAAAATGGCGGTGACGGAGATGGTCATACCTGCGACTTCAGCAGGAACGGGGAGCATCAAAGGATTGAGGGTGATGGTTGTGCCCATAGCACTCCACCCCTCGAAATGGTAGCCCTCGTATGCAACTGCCTCGGCAGTGACAATTTCACCAACAGCAAAGGTGTAGGTGCCGGCAACAGGCGTGGTGTAACCCATCGTGGTGTCGTTAATGGAGAGGATGATAGTGACGCTGTCGGTTTGAGGAGCAACGCTGTCGGGTGCAAAGACTGCGGTGACGGGAATAGTCATACCTCCGGCTTCAGCGGGAATAGGAAGCATCAGAGGATTGAGGGAGATGGAGGTGCCCATAGCACTCCAGCCTTCGAAATGGTAGCCCTCGTATGCAAAGGCCTGTGCTGTGACCATATCGCCCACGGCAAAGGTGTAGGTGCCGGCAGCGGGTGTGGTGTAGCCCATAGTGGTGTCGTTGATGCTGAGGATGATGGTGACAATGGTGTCCTGAGCGAAGTGGGCAACGATGTTGATAACAGCGTTAGCCTGATATTCGTTGACAACAGTAGAGATGGTAGAGATGTATTGGGTGTCGATTACCGAGTCCATGGATATGGTCCAGTAGTCAAAGATGTAGCCTTCGTTGGGGGTGGCCGAAATATTTATAGTGTCGCCAACATAGTAGGAGTAAGTGCCAGGAGCAGATGTGATAGTACCCATATTGGTGTCGGCATTGGCCAGGACAATGGTGGCAGGTCTGTAGTCAAATATTGCGGTAAGAGTGGTATCGCTCGTGATGACGATAGTACGGGAGGCATTGGTGTCGCCGTCATTCCACACAACAAAACGGCAATTGGAAGCAGGTGTGGCAACAAGAGTTGCTGTTGTGTTGGCATTGTATGTGCCTGAACCAGTCACAGTACCCATCGAATCGTTGTTGGAGAGTGCGGTAACTGTGAATTGGTCAATATCAAAATTAGCTGTAATAGTAACATCCAATCCAATATAATCTTCTGTCAGTACTAAAGAAAGCGGATTAAGAACCGAGGAAGTATCGTCAGAAGGAACATCAGAGTCTATAGTCCAGTTGTTGAAGTGGAAACCTGTGTTGGCGGTTGCTGTGGCTATGACAGTATCACCAACATGATAAGTGTATTGGCCGATAGTTGGGGTAATTGTACCCATCGTGCTGTCATTGACGGCAAAAGTGATGGAGATTGAATCATCTGTGCTGGGGCAGGATGCTGTGAATGAAAGGATGACACCAGAGATAGGTTCGGTGATGTTGAATAGGGTATCGCCGTTTGCTGCGATAATCACGAAACTGATTTCCTCATCGTAGCTGCCTGTCTGCCACGCAAGACCGTATTCTCGACCGCGGCACACATATACGGAGTCAAATGAATAGTATGAGTCGTTGGCATTTTCAAGTTTGAAAGATGCCACGGTAATATTGGTGAGGGCGTCAACGATATTGAGCCGGCTGTTGCCATTCCAACCGTCACCATAGCTATCGAACATGTGGACAAAAACGGGGCACTGATTTGTTGTGTCGCAAAAATTGGTGTTGAAAGAATTCATGATACTCCAATAACTATGGTCATCAACTCCACACACGGATTTGACGAACACGTTATAGTTGGTGCCGTCATTAAGGCCTGTGATATTGGCGGTAGTGGTAGTGGAGGTAACAGTGTCCATCTCGTCGGGGTCGGAACCGGTGCCGTAAGCAACGACGAAATTGTTTTGAGTGCTGTCTATCAAGTCCCAACTGATAGTGGCACTATTGTGGGTAATATTGCTTACGGCGACATTGTTGGGTCTGCTGCAAGATGATGCAGAAATCACATGCAGAGTGTAGTCGTGAACGATAGTGTAGTAGCCATTGGGGCAGGGGTCGGCATTGGCAGCTGCTGCGATGGAACCTGTATAATCATCGTAGTAACTGTCGGCACCAGCGATACGCATACGGTAGTATCCGGTATCAAATGCGCTGGGTACGCTGAAACTGGCGTTGAGTACTGTGGGCGACTCACCGGATGATTGGCCTACATAAACAACCTCGCTGCCATCAAACGTTAGGTTTTTGTTCCAGTCAACCCAGATGATGGTACCATAGGAATAACCTGTGCGGTAGGTAATGGACAAATTTACAATATCGTTGATTTCGGTAGCACCAATCATAGAAGAATAGTTTCCGTAGTATGGCTCTGCAATAAGTCTTTGGGAGTTATTGACGGCTTCGGTACCAAAACCAAAAGAAACATTGGTAATACCTTGGTTGTCAACTGATATTGGCGAGGGTATGCAATAACCGATATAAGCAGAAACGCCTGTGCTCCAGTAGCTCTCTGAAGAGTCGTTGCAGATGGCTTTGACAAAAATATTGTAGTTGGTTTCGGCAGACAGACCTGTTATGACGGTAAAGGTACCTGTTACTGACATTGTATCCATCGTCTCTGGATCAGCCCCCGTGCCGTAGGCAACCACAAAGTTGTGTTGGCTGCTGTCGGCCGGCGTCCAATAAAGCGAAACACTGTTGTTTGGATGTGTTATGGCAGAGATGTTAGTGGGTTCAGCACAGGGGTTGACAGCATGTAGTGACAGATTGTCAATAAAAATAGACCCCTCGCTATAGTTGGCGTTTGCACTGAAGCGGAGTATGATTGTGTCGCCAGCATAGCTGTTTAAGTCGTAAGTATGTGTGGTGAACTCACCAGGGTCGGAAAGATCGATTATGTAAGATGGATAGATGTTGGCAAGAGTGGTAAATGTTGCCCCCCCATTGTTAGAGACGGAGATGGTGAAAGCGCCACAGTTGGCACGATGGGAAACATCAACTACCATTTGGTATGTGTTTCCATCGTTGGGGATAACGAATGGGTTGGTGTTGATGGCTGCGAGGCCGGACTCAACAAAGTAGTTGAACATACGCAGCATTTTGTTCCCATCGTAGGAGTAAACACCCCAGATGTAGTTGGGGTTGGTTGCCATTGTTGGTGAAGTGGACATACTGTTGTCCCAACAAAGGGGAATCGTGTTAATGTCATAGTTCTCAAAATTGTTGGTATAGGGAGCAGTTTGCACACAGGGTGTCGATTCGTTAACCTGCAAATTGGCCCCTACCAATTGGGTGTGGATAAATTGGTTTTCAGGAATCAGGTGGCCGTTACAACCCAGTGGATTGATTTTAGAATTGTTGATGGAATTTTCGACGCCTGTCGTGAAGGAGTTGTCGTCCAGCGACCGCGCGTTCATCGTCCAAGGCAGCAAAAATGTCGCGACGAGCAGTAGGTTTGCGAAAAGTTTTTTCATTTCCATTTATAAATAATAGTTAATAAATTTGTATAGTCAATTAGTTCTCATACGATATATGTGTGAAACGCCTAATATTTTCTCATAATAATAAATTGCAAAGATACAAAAGTTTTTGCAGTTTACAGCAAGAACTTTTGAAAATCGTATGTGTTAGTGCTCCCGTGTGAGAAGATTGTGAAGATTGGAAAATAGCCGCACAACAATATTAAGTCGAGTCTTTTGTCGCAACAAGACATACAATCAGCTATAAAATTAATACTGTAGTTTGCTCTTCAACAATAGGTTATGCGTAAATGGTATCCTTGCTGTGCACTCGTCCGTCAAACTACGTTTGGTCACTATTGCGTGATTATTCTGTCGTTATAGCGTCGCTTATGGGAGCGACCCAGTTGTCATCCAGTCGTTACCGACTAATCATCTCATGCTGATTTTGGAGCGAGGTCACTACGGAGGCACCTATACCTAACCTGAAGGGAGGGTTATTTGTTGCATTATAAACTATTGAATGTTGTCAATCACTCCCCAATGTCTTGTCTTATCACTGCCAACCTGTCTTATTATGCCTGCTGCCTGCATAGCTGCTAAGTCACGTTTTATAGTTTCGACACTGGTTCCCGAAACTTCAGATAAGTTTTTTTCATTTACCCTATCATTAGACCCTCCTACTGGTATTGGAAGCACCAATTCTACCTCGTCAACCTTTCAATTCTGGCTCACCCCATCGGGCTTCTTCTCAAGCAGATATGATGGTTGGAAAGCCCGACCCAACGTTTTCCCCATAACCAATCATACGGAGCATAATTTTATATTAGACATTGCGGACACCTATGTGCAACAGACTTTCATTTTTGCCAGTTTTTGTATTTTTATTTCAAAAATCCAGAGAACATGTTCTTAATATGCAATTGTATTTAATTGTATGTCAAATAAATATTTTGTAATTGCATATTAAGTATGTTGCAACATGCTTAATATGCAACCTCACTTGCTGGCAGAAAATTATGGCCAATAGCCAATTGATTATCGGTTTTTCATTTCTTTTATCATTTACCTCATCTTTTTCTTGTCATTCGCAAACTTCCCAATGACCGCCCTTGTCTGGCCCCACACGGCGTATAATGCCATCTTCTCTTAGGTTTTTAATATGTTTTTCTATGGCTTTGGTGGATATTTGTAGCATATTTGACAATTCCAATTGGGTCACTGTTGGATTATTACGAATAATGTTTATGATTTTCTCCCTACTTTTCTCCCTACTTTTCTCCCTACTTTTCTCCCCATCATCATTTTCAGCTGAAGGGGTTGTTTCAACCGTACTGTTTGGAACATTCTCAGAGATGGCAGATAATGGCAAGACCAATTCAACCATATCCAATTCAAACTTATTGTTTAGCATAGGAGTATCCCAACCTGCCTGTTTCCACGCATCCAAAATAAGAGGGAATCCCGAACCGAGGTTCTCCCCATAGCCCACCATACGGAGCATATTTTGTATTTTCGGGTTGCGGGCGTAAGAGACTCCACCTTCGAATATCTGTTCGATGGGTAGCCTGAGCAAGCCTGGATTGCGAAATACCAATCTGTCGTCGTGTTTTTCTATTCTAAGCACACCAGACTCCATCATTAGGTCACAATGTATGATGGAATTGGTAAATGCTTCACGAACTGCCTTGTGCTGAGGTGTGTCATCATCTCTTTGCAGACCTACCATCCTAAACGGTCTTGGTAAATCAAATGATATTTTGGGCAACACAATACTAAAGAATTGAAACAAATTGTTCTCCCAACGACCGTCGTATGTCAGCCGGTCACTATAGCGTTCCTCTCCAATCAGATTGCACATATTGATGTAATCCATTCTGAAATTGGCAAAACGTTCTCTAACGGCAAATCCCGTGCCAAACATCATCAAGCCAGCGACGGTTAGCGTCTCTTTACCAGATTCTCTGTCAACGGTACATCCGCCCAGGTTCCTAAGGAATGAAATGTCGTCTATTTCGTTCCAAACGTGACCTTCGTTTCTGAATTTGAACAGAGTGCGATAGCGGTGTAGAGAATCCATATCAATGTCACGCATATCGTAATGTTCAAGTAGTCTTGAGTCGTTGCCGTCTTCGAACGAGTCTCGTATCATTGCCCTCACCTGACGCTCTGTACAATGATAATCGCCTTCGTGGTTTCGTCTATAAGTTCCCTTATACACATTGCCGTTCAGGTAGATGGGCTTCATTCTCCAATCTGCTTGTGGCACATGGATACATACTATCTGCACATCGTTTATCTCGACAATATCCACATCCTCGCTAATAAGGATATTTTCGTTTACCTTATCACCGTTGAGGGTGTTCCAAAAGTCTTTGACAATCTTCTGTGCATCATCGACACCAATGATTTGAAAACGTTTTGTTATATCTGTTTCTTTCCTGTTCTCCTCAATTCCCAGCAAAATCTCGCCTCCGATAGTATTGGCAAATGCAGAGTATGTTTCCCAAACAGATTTGGGAACCTCAGACTTTGCACGCTTGCATTCCAAAGTCACACACTCACCAGTCAATAGTATTTTCTTTATTTCGTTCTCGTTCATATCATTTTACATTGTTTTATACATAATAACGATTGGTTTCTGTTTTATTGTCTTGACAGTAGTCCTCGACAGGGGATGGAAAACCAACCTTGATGGTGACGTTCTATTTTTGCTGAGTATATTGCCACAACGGAGAGTATTGAGGAGAAGAAAAGACGGATTGACTTACCTTATTGTTATCCTTTGGGTGGTTGCCTTGGGTTTCTTATCATCTGGGAGAACTAATGGCAATGAAAAACTAATTCTATTTACAACTTGACTTTCAACTTTTGATTCTTTCTTTCCACCCACATTCAAAACGCTTGCGATAGACAAAGTTCCACCTTTCTCTTTCGTCTCATTAACGGTTACGGCAATATCAAAGTTAACGTTGATGATTCCCTTATTAACATTACCTTCCTTTCTAAACGAAGCATCTCCTCCCCGAATATCCTTTGAGGGTATGTATGCTCCTTTTTCTAATAATTGGTTATTTGTTTCAAAAACCCCATCTACTATTTGTTGTATAGTTTGTTGTATAAATTCATTTATCTCCATAATCTTATTGTTTTGGGGGTAATAGCAATGTACCTATTGTTTCTTATACTCTATTTCTGGTTCTGCAGCCATAGAATAGTTTTCATTGGAAGGCGTTATATAATAATATTGTTTTACGTCATAATACACATATCCCGATGGAAACTTAATGTTTGGGACCCAAATTGGTTTTCCATTCCATCCTTTACTTTCTGTTCCAATTAGGCGATACAAAGTAAGAACAATATCCGTACAATGCTTATCTCCAAGTTCTCTATCATTTTGAGAAAGTAATGTTCCTGTGCCTTTAGCAATGTCTCTATTAACACGAACAATTAAACGACATTTAACTTTAGGACGTTCTTTGCATATACTTTCAACACATGAAATGTATTTGTTGGTATCAAAATCTTCGGATGTTTCACTTGGCAACAATTTAAGCAATTTAACCACCAAATCAGCATCACAAACAACCGATTCTTCAGTAGAGTATTTGCCAATCAAATCATCAATTGTTTCCGTGTTGATTCCAATTGGATAAGAGGCAAACATATTAACTCCACCACTTATAATATTGATTTCATTTGTATCAAGAACATTCTTTCTTGTTGGATTAATTCCTTGTGGATAAATGATTTGAATATTGTTAATACCATCAACAATCTGCCTAATTAGTATATCGTTCGCCTTATTTAATCTTGCGAAAAGCTGATATAGTGTAGGTGGGATAAAAATTCGTGTTAATTCGGGTTCTCTATCATAACCAAAAATTCGAGAATGTTGCCAATAGGTATCTGCTTGTGGGGTCTTTGACGTTCTACAATAGTACACGATTTGTAAATGTGGAAAAGTTATTCCTCTTCCCAATGTATTACCACCAACAACAATATTGTATCCTTTTGATAAATCAAGTGCATCTGGGTTGTTACGATCTCTTATACTGGTGCTTTTAGAGTTTAAAGCACATACAAAAAACTCTTCATTATCAAGTAATTCTATTACTTGTGCCTTAATGTCATCAAAAGGGAAAATATCAGGTTTAGTTTGTTGCAAGTCACACCAAGCACTATGAATTAATTCATTGAAGCCATCGTCATCAATAGATTTTTGGAGTAAGTTTAGATAATCTTGAATCGTCTTAACAAATATATCGTGAACTGCAATTTTTGCACTTGGATGGACTACATAGTTGCAATTCACCTCTCCCTTCAATCGTTTGTATGCACAAATAACCAAAAATATAGCTATGCTACATGACAACCCCTCGGGACACGCTAAGTCATCGTCAGACAAAACATTGTCAAGTTCAAATTCATTAGTGTATTTGGCACAAAATGACTTGGGGTCTGAATAGAAAAAATTACCACCTAAATAGCCATCACCTGGTTTAAAATAATAGACAAAGTTTGGTTTCCAGCCAGATTTCTGCGTTTGCAACAATATGCTTTGTGGGGTCGCAGTGACTTCCAAATAAATTGTTTTAATGGCGGTGTCTTTAATTGCTTGAATGTGCTTGTTAATAGTGCTTACTTTGCTCGTATTTACTAACGTATTAAGACTTGCATTATCCGCCTCATCGTCAAATATCGACAAGTACAATCCGTGACAAGAATTTGCATTCACTAAGATGTTTTTCCATTTACGGAGAACGCTACTATTTTTTTTCAAGACAACAATAAGCGGTTTCTGCAACCCAACGCGAACAAATTCAACCTCATCCTTTTCCGATAAAACTGAAAAGTTAGGTAGAGAACTACGGAATCGATTATATGTTTGGCGATAAAGGTCAACATTGTCAGTCGTCAAGACAATAAACAACCTATACCCTTCATCTGCCATCTTTGAAACCACCCCCAACATTTGTGCCGTTTTCCCGCTTTGAACATTTCCAAGCAAAAGACCATTCAATTGGGAAAGGTTGGATATGCTTGATTGTATTTTGGCATAGATTTCGGTTGATGTTTTATTTATAGTTTGTATTAAGGCGGGATTTCCTATCCCCGATATATAATCTTGCAAATAACCCATATCCAAACAATTACACAAATGACATATACCACACTTCTCTTCCGTCGTCATCTATAGTAGTGGTTTTTGTAAAACGTATACTACTATGACCAAAAGAATTAAGAACATCTTGTGTGACAGGCTTTCCTATTTCAAGTGCTCCGTCATTCTCCATACGTCCTTTTATCCATCTTCCCAGTATTTTCAAATCATTACAAGAGCGAAAGTTTTTGAAAAAATCCCCTTGCCTTTCACACTTGAATTTATACCCATCATTTGTTACGACAGTAAATGGAGCATCTGTTGGCAGAATTTCCGCAACTGCAGCATTCTTACTAATTATCAATTCAACTTCATACCAACCGCGAGGACTATATTTCTCCTTTACCTTTCCTACACCAAAATAAGTATTAAGATTGCTTTTCGGGGTATCTTTAAGTTGGACATCCGCATACAATGTAGTGCGTGATGATTCGATAATAGACAACTGATCTTGCGTCACCTCGTCAACATAGTGATAACCATCTAATAGTCTGACTTCCGGATCCTTGAATTTAGATATCTGCGGAACATCATTTAGTTTAACACCAATGGAGTCAATAATTTGTCGAATACGATTATCAATACACGTGCCATCATTACCGTTAAAGAAAGCATCGGCTTCAATATAACTTGGGTCTCTACCTACAAAACTACCCAAATTTGAAGAACCAATAAAACTGCCAAGACATTTGCTTTCCTTATAAAAAGAGTACATCTTTCCGTGGTATAGTGCTTTGGGAGAAAGATAAATATTTCCTAGACCCTTACTTGTCAAGTACGTGTTCAAAGACTCAACAGCTTTATACTGAATTTTCGTAAATCCTTCTATATAATTCATTCCTATAAAAAGGTTAAGAGTCATTCCCTCCTTTTTATACTCAACAATTTGTTGCAATGTGGCGATTGAATCATTTGTAATAAACCCAGTCGCAATATTAAAATTTGTAGCCGCATCTATCAAAGAACTAAAATGCTCTTGAACACTATGATAATTTGGTATAGAAGCGAGTGCCGGACTTTTTGAAAGTAAAATCTCTGCCATAATCATTGAGTTATCATTCTATATCTTTCTTCGAATGGGATATGGGTTAGTTCATCTAAAATTTTATACAAATCTACTTTTTCATAATCATTCAAGAATAATGGTTTTAGTGCTTCTGCAATAGAATGCACTCCTACAGGGGGAACTGCATTCCCAATTTGCCTTCTCACTTCTGTAACATTACCATAGAACTCGAAATCATCTGGAAATGATTGTATTCTTGCCCGTTCTCTATTAGTTAATGGCCTTGGTTCTGGATAATGATATCCCCAAGTGCCACCCCCGCCTTGGGCAATGATTGTTTTTGATGGTTCTCCCAAGTGGACTCTTCTATAAACGTGACTAATCATCCCTTTGACATAGTATGGACTATCTTGCGGTATTGCTGTAAAATTTCCACCCTCGGGAATCATACTAATGATCTTTTTGGTCCTTTCTTTAATATTAATCGGCTCGTTGTTTAAAGGAACATTTTCAACGCCTTTAAATGCATCACCAACTGTAACATAGGGGAGTAATCCCTCCCCATTTCCGTGTGTGGGTTTGGGGTGTTCAAAGTTGAATCCTGTATCAACTCTAATGCCTACTATTAAGACTCGTTCCCGATATTCGGGCACACCATATTCGGCAAAGTCGTACAGATGAGGTTTGACAATATATCCTGGTTCAATATTTTGGAAATCCTCAATAATCTGCTGGATTGCTTTTTTCTTATTTGCCGTCAGAATTCCTTTGACATTTTCTGCGACGAATGCCTTTGGTTTCTTGGCATCTACAAATCTCAAAAAACTTTTATACAAATTCCCCCTTTCACCATTTAGGCCAGGCTGTTTCCATATAATAGAAAAATCTTGGCAAGGAAATCCTCCAAGAATAAGATCACAATCTGGTACTTGCTCATTGTTGTAGGGGTCAATTTTTTCAACATCACCTTCAACAATTACTTTGCCGAAGTGTTTTTCAAAAGTCACACAAGCTTCGTGCTTGAAGTCATTTGCCCAGATGGTCTTGTAGTCTCCTACTTGTTCAAATCCAAGGTCTAAACCTCCACAACCTGAAAATAATGACAAAATTCGTATATTATTCATTTGATTATATTTTCTTCGTTATTAATTGTTGAAAATTTTATAAAAGATATAAACTAACGTAAAATCATTACATTTATTGTCTATTTCCTTAAAAACGCCCTTATAATCTCCATTAGATCTTTCCAATGGGGTGGGAATTCGTAATCTCCTCACTCTTTTCGTACTCCTTAAAGTTCTCTCAACTTCCTTAGCGTGTTTATTCCTCGACCTTGGAGCGAATAGAATGTAAATCCATCACAACAAGGGTGCCGTTGTGTCTAAAGCGGATTTGGAAGTGGCTGGAGGGCGTTGGCGGGCTATATAAGGAAGAACATGGCTACGCCTGTAAGGGTTATGACGGTGCCTATGAATTCTCGCGCAGAGACTTTCTGCTTGTGGATTATCGAGTAAGGAAGGATGATGAACACGGGGGTGAGCGCCATCAGGGTGGAGGCTATGCCCGCATGGGTGTATTGCACGGCCATGAGCGATAGCGACACTCCCACAAAGGGACCGAAGAATGTGGTGAGGGTGGCGTAGGTCATGCCCTTTTTGTTGTGAAAGCCTTTCCACACTTGCCCCATCTCTTTGCGACAGATGAGTATGAGGGTGAAGCCCACCAGCCCTGCCAATGCCCGAATGTAGGTGCCGGCAAAAGGCATGAGCATCACCACGCTTTGGGGCGCATCTTCGGGGATGGACAGCGCATAGTGCTCGAGGCCGATTTTGCTCAGCACCAGCCCTACACCTTGTCCCATTCCCGCACCTATGCCGAAGAGTATACCTTTCAAAGGCAGTTTGACCTTCACACTATTTCCCTGCTTCACCATGATGGAGAATGCGATGCCGCCCAGCGTGACACCCATGGCAAGCCAAGAGGTCCAACGCATCTCCTCGCCCAGAAAGAGCCAACCCGTGATGCCGGCAATGGGAGGTGCCAGTGTCATGAAAAGCTGTCCGTATTTGGAACCAAAGACTATGTAGGAATTGAAGAGACAAAAGTCGCCAAACACATATCCCACCACACCTGAGAGTGCCAGCCACAGCCATGCTGATCCGCTGGCGAAGGAAGGGTAGGGTGTGCCCGTGGCCACCCATAGCAGCAACGTGAGCATGGTGAGCGAGAGAATCATGCGTATGAGGTTGAGCGGCAGCGAACCCAGGCGATGACTCGCCTCGTCGGCAAAAAGTGCCGTGGCTGTCCACGAGATGGCCACTATCAAAGCAATAGTTTCTCCAATGAAAGGCATTTGTTCTGTTTTGATGGGTGCTGACGATCAGTCGTCACCCTGTTTCTTTATAATGTTAAAGCCGTGGTGGCACACGAGGTCCGAGCCCAAGCAGCGATATTCATTTTTATTTGACTTGTCAATTTTACCAATAAAAAAACAGTCACTTTTGTGACTGTTCTTGAAACTTGTTGTTTCTTTTGCGGAAAGGAAGGGATTCGAACCCTTGAAGCGCTTTTAACGCTTACTCGCTTTCCAGGCGGGCCTCTTCAACCACTCGAGCACCTTTCCGTGGGTTGTTTTTTCAATGCTTTAGAGCATCGTTTTTGTCTCAAAAGCGATTGCAAAAGTACTACTTTTTTTAGAATTAGCAAAAAAAAATGTATATTTGCATTAAAAGATTTTTTTGACAATAATAATAAACACTCTAAAAATGAAGAAATTAATGATTTCATTGATGGCCATCTCAATGCTCGCTGCAGTGGGATGTAAGCATGAAAAAACCGAAGAAAAATCGGAAATTCAGCAAAAAGTGGACGAATATGCTGAGTTCACTTTGACTACCGACCTCAGCGTTTTGAGCGAAAAAGAGAAACAGCTCCTCCCTGTGCTGATTCAGATTGCCGACATTATGGACGATCTGTATTGGGACCAGTATTTCGGTGCTCAGAACCGTGCCAATCTCGACACTATCACTGACCCCGCCGTGAAGGCTTTCGCCATGATTCAGTACGGCGCATGGGACCGTCTGGACGAAGAGAAGCCTTTCATTCCTGGTTTTGGTCCCCGTCCCGCAGGTTGCAATTTCTACCCGCTGGATATGACTGCCGAGGAGTATGAGGCTTTGGCCGACCCCGAGAAGTCCAGTCAGTACACCGTTATCCGCCGCGATGAGAACGGCGCCCTCAAGGTGGTGCCTTACCATGTGGAATATGCCGAAGATTTGGCCAAGGTGGACAGCCTGATGGGTGTGGCCATCGATTTGGCCGAAGACCAAGGTTTGAAGAAATATCTCACCGAGCGTCGCAAAGCTCTCTTGACCGACGATTATTATGCCAGCGATTTGGCTTGGATGGATATGAAGCAGAGCAAAATCGACTTTGTTGTCGGACCTATCGAGAACTACGACGATGCCCTCTACGGCAGCAAGACCAGCTATGAGTCGTTCATCCTTGTGAAGGACGAGCAGTGGAGCAACGATCTGGCCAAGTTCGTCGGTATGCTGCCTCAGTTGCAGAGCGAACTGCCTTGCGAGCCCCAGTACAAACCCGCTATGAAGGGTGCTGAGAGCGACCTGAATGTTTACGATGTTATTTATTATGCCGGTGATTGCAATGCGGGTTCGAAGACTATCGCCATCAACCTGCCCAACGATGAGCGCATCCATCAGGAGAAAGGCGCTCGCCGTCTCCAGCTCAAGAACGCCATGCAGGCAAAGTTCGAAACCATCCTTCAGCCCATTGCCAACCTCTTTGTTTGTGAGGATCAGTTGGATAATGTGAATTTCAACGCCTTCTTCAGCAATGTCTGTTTCCACGAGGTGGCTCACGGCTTGGGCATCAAACAAACCGTTACCGATGGCAAGGGTCTCCGCGAGGCTCTCGGCAACCAGTACAGCTCTTGGGAAGAGGCAAAGGCCGACATCTGCGGCTTGTTCCTCACCACGAAGCTCATTGAGATGGGTGAGATTACCAACTGCACCGCCGAAGATGCCTATGTAACCTTTATCGCTGGTATCCTCCGCAGCGTCCGTTTCGGTGCCACCGAGGCTCACGGAATAGCCAACATGATGTGTTTCAACTATCTTCAGGATAATGGCGCTTTCACTCGCAACAACGAGGGCAAATATGTCGTTGATGTAAAGAAAGCCGAAGCCGCTATGAAGAGTTGGGCCGCCTTGATTCTGCGTGTGGAAGGTGAAGGCGATTATGCTTTCGCAAAAGAGTATGCCGCCAAGAACGGCAAAATCCGTCCCGACCTGCAGAAGGACCTCGACCTGATTCGCACCAACAACATCCCCAAGGACATCATCTACAACCAGGGCCTCAATGCTTTGGGTTTGAAATAGTCCTCCAATTGGCGATTTTACATGACACGAAGAGGGCATCCGTAAGGGTGCCCTCTTCTTTGGTGATATCTCTGATTATTGGAGCAATGCTTTTCGGGCCTCGGCAATGAGTTCTGGGTCGCTGTCGAGCATCTCGGCGATGCGGAGGGCTTCTTGTGGGGCCTCGTCGCTATCGTCGGGAATGAGCGAATAATCAAGAAAACGATTGATATTGTTGGCGGTAAGGGGAGCATCAGCCAAGGCTTCGACGAATCCTTTCACTCGTAAGCGACGGCAATTGATGCCGAGTTGGCTGTAGTGGGTGGTGATGAGTGTGGTAGAGTCTTTTGATGACAGAATTTTTGCTAATGCCTGCACCAAGGCTTTGCCTTCGACGGGATTGGTGGTGCGGGCGGGCTCGTCGATGAGCACCAGGAGGTTTTCGCTGCGACTGCGTTGCAAAATGCTGTTGATACGGGTGATTTCGGCGGCGAAACTCGAGAGACCGTTCATCTCGTTTTGTTCATCGCCGATGCAGAACACCACATCATCTACTGGCTTCAGGCTGGCCGTTGTGGCTGGTACTGGAAACCCGAACTGATACATCAGTTGTGCCACCCCGACGCTTTTGAGCAATACGGTTTTACCCGCCATATTGGCACCCGTGATGAGGGTCACGCCTGAGGTAAGGGATATGTCGACGGGCTGATATCGCAAACCTGCGGCTGCGTTGTGGGCCTTTAGGCGGGGATTGAAAAGACCTTCGAGGGTGAAAGAGTTGTTGAGGGTTTCGGGCTGGTGGAGTTGCCATGTTTCGGCCAAGGTGGCTCGAGCTAGGGAAAAATCGATGTAAGCCATTTGTTCCATGGCTGTTGCAAGGTCGGACACAGAGGACTGCAACTGGTCGCAGAGATGGGTGATGACCTCTTGCTGGATGGTGTTTTGTTGGGAGAGCAATTCGCCCATCAAAACATCGTCAGCCTCACGCATCTGTTTGCGGAGAGGTGCCAAACGACCATCGTAACTATCATAGATATAAAAGTTTGGAAGACCTGTGTTGTCAGGGTCGAGCAATTGGAAAACGCCATCCAAATTAGGCAGAGGAAACACATCTTGCAGTTGCATCTCGGCGAGGGATTGGCGGGCGTTGCGGCAGAGGTGTGCCAGATTTTTTATCTCGAACAATTCCACCTCGTTGAGGAGGTAGTGGCTGCTGAGGTTTTGTATAGTGCTGTGTATGTCATGGAGTTGCATCAGCTGATGACGCAGATGAGTGAGGTGGGCGTTCATAGCGGGCGTTTGCAATACTTGCCGCACAGATGCCACGATGTTTTGTTCGAGAGAGAGTTGTTGAGCGTCGGTAAGGAAGTCTTGCTCGAGCATTCGACGACGTCCCGCAGCCGACATCACTTCCATGCTGTCGGCCACATATTGCAACCCAGGCACCTCTTTTATTTTGGTCTTCAGTTTCATGCAATCAATCAGTTAGTTGTTGTAATAATATTGGGTTATGGTTAAAAAGGCTGCATCACATCGTACACCTCCACACCCAAAGCCTCTTTGAGCGCCAGGCAGGCATCGTGAGAGTTGAGGCGGTAGCCTTGGGGCGAAGTGGGGTTGAGGCAGATGGCCACGAGGTTGCTCCGTCCGAGCACCTGTAGTTTTCCCCCTCGGCGTGTGTATTCGGCAAAAGCTTCGGAGGTGATGAAGAGTTTTGTGAAGTCTCTTACTATCAGTGTAATATCTTTGATATTGGATTGGGTGGCGAGGTATTTGAGGAGGCGGTCGCTCACGGCTCCCGAGACAAAGAGCGTATTGCCATAGCGAAACAACTGGCTGTCAGAGTTTAACAAGAATGCGGAAGCTATGCCGAGGTCGTGAACCTCAAGGTTGCTGTCTATAGCCCATATTCCTGAATCTATGATATTTAGATGCTCTTTTAACGAGGGGTCGACCTCGGGGAGGTTGATGAGTCGGTAGACGAAGCGGGTCTTGGAGATGAGTTGTTGAAGATTGGGCGATACTGCTGCACCTGTGGCGAGTATCATGGCATCGGTGACCGTGGGTGAGGCGAGGCTGAGGCGCGAGAGGGCCCCGTCGACGATGGTGAGCCGCACGTTGCGGGCTTTGGCCTCGGCTATCTGTTGCCGTAGGAGTTCGGTAGTGGCGGCTCCCGATAGGAGCACTTTGCCAGGGCAGATTACCTCGGCTGTAACAAGTCGGCCCAGGGCGGTGCGGCGTTCATCCACGGCAAGAATGCGGGAGACGAGGCGTCGTTGGTCGTAGTGGCGCTCGCTGGTGACGAACTGCATACCTTCGTAGAGGGTGATTTCGGGTTTTGCTGTGGCATAAACAGCGTCGGTTTGCTCCCCGTCCACACCTATGGAAGTGACCGCCACGGAGGTGTCGAGTTTCGCAAGACGCCCCAATAGATAATTGAGACACACCGTTTTGCCAGTGTTCTTCTCAAGGCCTACGATGGAGAGGCTGCGGTATTTCAGTATGTTCTCGACAAAGGGCATTTCGACTGCAAAGATAC
>JAZUFY010000022.1:0-6046 GCA_045640925.1 Bacteroidales bacterium | reverse complement strand
GGCCTCATAGTGCGGGTCGAGGCTGATGTCGTTGGGCTGGTTGAAGCCCGAGAAGACGCTGATCTGCGAAAACTTGGTCACACCCGTCAGCAGCACAAACCGCAAATCCTCGTCGGCGGCTTTAAAAGTTCCATAGAAACCCTTCAAAATGTCACGGTGGTGTTGCTCCAAATCTTCCCCTATCACATCCAACAAAGGCTTGTCGTATTCGTCAATCAGCACCACAGCCTTGTGGCCCGTTTTCACCCGTGCCTGATGCAGCAAATTTTTGAACCGCAATCCAAAATCTTCGCCTGTAGGCTCTATATCATACTGTTGTTCTCCTTCCGCCACAAAAGCTTCCAGTATCTCCGACAAACATTTGGGATTAGAGAAATTCCCCATCGCAAAATCAAGACGGAACACGGGGTACACCGTCCAGTCCTGCTCCAACCGCTCCATGCGAAGGCCTGCAAACAACTCTTTCCGTCCGAGAAAGTAGGCCTCCAGCGTGGAGACAAGCAGGCTCTTGCCGAAGCGTCGGGGACGGCAGAGGAAGCAGACGTTCTCCTGAGCCAAGTCATAAACGAGGGCGGTCTTGTCGACATAGACATAGCCGCCTTCAATGATTTTTTCAAACGATTGTACTCCGATAGGGTATCTCATAATTAGTTATTTTTTAATATAACGTAATATCGACCTAAATATTGTGCAATAAAGTCAAGTGGAACAATTAATACTTATGGGATTAAAGCGATTGAAAGAATCCTTTATAGTATTCCACCTTTTTGTCAAAGGCCAGGGGGTAGGCTCGCGAGGAGGAGGGGAGGCGGTGGAGCCGAATGTTTTCGAGGGGGATGGGAACGCTTCCGCCTACGGGAGGCACAGAGTCAAGGCCGAAGTACTGGCAGATGGTTGTGGCGGCCTTCTCGCCTGTGGTAACGATGGCTTTGCAATCGGGTATCTGGGTCAAGAGAGCCCGAATGTCGGTGGCCTCGACCACTTCGAGGAATTGGTCCGAGGCGTTCTCTTTAAGTCGGCGAACCGCCGAGGCTGTATCGTAATACCCTATGCCTTTGTCTTTTAAAAATTCAATAATCGCCTCACGTTTGAAACATTTCTTTTCCACATTGACAAAATAGTCACGATTGCCGAAGAACACCGCTCCGAGTATCCGCCAATGGTCGTTGATGTAGTTGGGGTAGAAAAAATCCATACACCAGCGTTTCTTCGGCGGAGGAAAACTGCCCAAAAAGAGTATCCTGCATCCTGTGGGCAGGAACGGCTGCAAGGGGTGATATTCTATTTCTGCCATACTGAAATAACGCTTTTTGAGAGGTTTTATTGTTATGCACAAAAAAAGTCAGAATAGGGCACAAGAGGCAGAAATCATGTTTCAAATAACTGTATTACAATATTATTCTATTTTGCCGATAGAAGGATAGATAAATTCAATTTTGTTGAACGGAGGGGATTGTCGTATTTTTGCATCCGAAATTTTTAACCACCAAAAACCAAATTATTATGGAAAACAAAAACAATGCAGTCGACATGTTCGACAAAAGAAACAGGATTATCACCCTCCAGTGCGGTCCCGTGCAAGACAATCAACCCTCCATGCCCCGAATCGGCGACCATGCCCCCGACTTCGACGCTGTGACCACCCAGGGCCCCATCCATTTCCCTGGCGACTACCGTGGCAAGTGGAAAATCCTCTTCAGCCATCCCGCCGATTTCACCCCCGTGTGCACCTCCGAGTTCATCACTTTCGCCCACATGGCCGAGGAATTCGAGAAACTGAACTGCCAGCTTGTGGGGGTCTCCATCGACGGCCTTTACAGCCACATCGCCTGGCTGCGTACCATCAAGGACCGCATTGAATACCGCGGTATGAAGAATGTCGAGGTGCGTTTCCCCCTCGTGGAGGACGTGCGCATGGAAGTGGCCCAAAAGTACGGCATGGTGCAGCCTGGCGAAAGCACCACGCAGGCCGTCCGAGCCGTGTTCTTCATCGACCTTGCCGACACTATCCGAGCCATCATCTATTACCCCCTGGCCCTCGGGCGCAATTTCGACGAAATCAAACGTGTCCTCATCGGCCTCCAGACAGTCGACAAATTCGGCGTGGCCCTGCCTGCTGATTGGAAGCCTGGCGATGATGTCATCGTGCCCACCGCAGGCTCGTGCGGCGTGGCTAAAGAACGCATGGGCGATACCTCGGGCAAGATGCATTGCTACGACTGGTTTTTCTGCACCCAGGAGCTCCCCCAGGATGCCGTGATCGGCGAACAATGAACCACACCACGAAGCCACACATTTATTAACCTTAAAACCATAACCAAATCATGAAAAACACGTTTCTCAAATTTTTGTGCGCCATCCCCTTCATAGGCATGGCCGCATGTGAATCCAACACGGATCTTACCACCACGACAGTCAAGGAGTTGGACTTGGCAAAATATGTCGGCACATGGTACGAGGTGGCCCGTTTTGACCACCGTTTTGAGCGCGACCTCGTGGGCTGCAAGGCCAATTACAGCATCAACGAGGATGGCACCATCAAGGTCTTGAACACGGGTTACAAGGAGACCCTCGACGGCAAATACAAGGAGTCGGAAGGCAAAGCCCGCCGCCCCGATGCCTCGAAACCGGGCCAGTTGGAGGTCTCGTTCTTCTGGAACTTCTATTCTGAGTACAACGTCATGGAACTGGCCGACGATTATCGCTACGCCCTCGTTGGCAGCAAGAGCGACGACTACCTGTGGATTCTCAGCCGCACGCCCCAGCTTACCCCCACCGACAAGGATTTCCTACTGCGTCAGGCTCGGGCCCGTGGCTACGACACCGACCAGCTCATCTGGGTGGAGCAACACACCGATTAGCCTCTTTCTGACCCTTAGCCGTGAATCGGAGGGCATCCTTTCGGGGTGCCCTCTCCCTGTTTCATCCCTTTTGGATTCAAATCACGCACAAAGAACCTTCGGAGATCCTCCCAAGTAACCAAGATTTGACCAAGGACTGACCAAGGTGTGACCAAGGACTAACCTTGGTATTATACCTAGGTCATACCTAGGTCAGTCCTTGGTCATACCTAGGTCACACCTAGGTCACCTGTACCTATTAAGGAACTTTTTGGGGTGGGAGAGGGAGCATGAGGTTTCGGATTTTGGGTGCGAGATTTTGATCAGGGGCAAAAAAAGAGGGCGCCTTTTCGGGGCGTCCTCGGATGGTTCTTGAAAAATTGGTGCGATTAGGGAGTGGCCAATAGTTTGACTATCTGTTCGAGATACTCCTGGTCGGTTTGGTCGAAGGTGCCGAGTTCGCGGCTGTCGATGTCCAAAACGGCCACGATTTCGTCGTATTGCCATACGGGTACCACGATCTCGCTACGCGATTCGCTGGAGCAGGCTATATGGCCCGGAAACTGCTCCACGTCGGGCACTATGATGGTGCGCCTTTCGGCCCAAGAGGTTCCGCAAACGCCTCGACCATAGTCTATTCGCGTACAGGCCAGAGGCCCTTGGAAGGGGCCGAGGATGAGTTGGCTGCTGCCCTCGGTGCGGTAGAAACCTGTCCACCAGAAGCCGAACTCGTGGTGCAGCAAGGCCGCAAGGTTGGCCATTCGGGCTATGAGGTCTTCTTCGCCCTGCATCAGCGATCGGGCGATGGGCAGCAGTTGGCGGTATTTCTCTTCTTTCATTTTTAGGGTGTTTTTCAATTGTCGGGGTTCTTTGCTACGAGTAATAACGTTTTTTGGCTGCCATTATTGCCTCGGGGGCAATATCGATTTTGTTTTTGCGTTATTAATCTTGTTTGAATTATTTTGGTATGAAACACACTTTGTTTTGTTTTTTGTTTATCGCTCTCTGCCTTTTCGACGGATGCCGAAGAACAACAGAAAAGATTGATACTGCGGTTGATACAATCGTTCCTGTGTTGGAAGAAACTGCTTCGATAGCGTCTGATTCGGACAGGGGGAAGTTTGTTGTTTTGACCGACAGCATCCCCGATTTGATTTTGGAGATGCGTTATTATTCCTCGTTCAATTTTGTGGGCACCCGCATCGACGGCTATGAGGCCCCTGTGGCTTTGGCCACCAAGGAGTGTGCCGCAGCTTTGGCAAAAGCCTCCGAAAAGGCCATGGGATACGGCTATCGCCTCAAGATTTACGATGCTTATCGCCCGCAGATGGCAGTTGACCATTTCCTGCGTTGGGGTAAGGATGTGAACGACACGCTGACAAAACGTTACTTCTATCCCACCCTCTCCAAGGCCTCCGTGTTTCGGCTGGGGTATGTGGCCATGAAGTCGTCGCATTCCCGAGGCAGCACCATTGACCTCACCCTTTTCGATATGGCCACGGGTCACGATGTTGATATGGGGTGTCCTTTTGATTGGTTCGGCTCCGAAGCCGCTTTTGAAAGCAACCATGTCACGGCAGCACAGCACCGTTCCCGCCAATTGCTCCGAACCATCATGACTGAGTCAGGCTTTGAACCCATCGCCGGCGAATGGTGGCACTTCACCCTCAGCCACGAACCCTACCCCAACACCTACTTCACCTTCCCTGTGAAGTAGAACCCTCGGAGAAACCTTGTTGCAGCTTTGCTACAGACAAGAATACGCAGTGACCCTGCTAAGTTATGAAGACTATGTTTCTGACTCGGAAAAAATCGAAAACGAGTTCCCCATGCGTAGTTTTGTAATGACATCTCGAATTTGAGAGTGTCATTAACTTGTCATTTTGATGTCATTAATGTCATCACAAATTGTGGCATCATATCTTTTTGAAGTTGTGGAGGCCTCTCGACCTCCACAACTTGGTTTTATGCAGGAATTCTTTCCTTGCAAGACGGGATTGATTACATCTCGCTGAGTTTCTTGTAGCCTTCGTAACGCAGTTTGGCGTTGCGTTCGGTGGCCACGAAAAGTTCTTCGGCCTCCTGGGGGCACCCCGAAGGGGAACAGAACACCTTATTATCAAAATTAAATGCAGTGAGGAAGGTCTTTTCTCTACCTTCTCCCCAGGAACATTCTTCGGCGCCGAGGTGTGGGTGGGCAAACTGCGCGTAGGTACTATAAAAAGCTTTCATCTTTCCATCCTCGACATGTGAGGTGCACCGACGGCTGTGCCGACGGTTTAGTCCCGCATTGGCGACAACAGAGGACGGCCCCAGCGGGGACCCTTCTTTTTGCCATTCTTTATAAATCAATATTCCCATTCCTATTTGATAACGCCATTTTTTGATAAATTCAATATTCCGCTTTCAATAACGCCATTTTTTATTAAACCAATTTATAAATTCCTTATTGATAACGCCATTTTTTTATAATTTATTGCCCGCAGGGCCACCTATTTTTTTTGTTAAGAGTAAGAGCCCAACTGCATATTGTTGAATAACGAGGGCAACTTTGCTCGCAGATATAAAAAAGGAGAAACAAATTTGTTCCTCCTGAAAGTATATCAACTTTGATATAATTGGGCGGGCGGCGTTGCTCGTCCCAAGTAAACAACTCTCTTATTCGGAGAATTGTACCCAGCCGCCCTACTTGTAACACCAGTCCAAAGACCGATATTACTTGGGTTACTTTATCTTTCTTCGAGGTTGTTTTTTTCGACTTTCTCATATCAATTTTTTTTTTGATGATTTGAAATACGGTATCTACTAAGAACATTGTAAACAATATGGTTACAAAGACAGAAGGTACGGCAACTCCGAGTAATTGAGTAAAATATACCAAAGGACTCGCACAAAACATGTAATATAAAAATGTCATGAGATTGCTTTTATTGTGTACCATTGTAAATTAAAAAACATGATTTTATCACCAGACGACAGTCTCTTTTATAGGAATGATTCTCATTATCACAAGAATAATTCACTTTTCAATATAATAAAAGAAGATTTGTGGCGTTATTTTTACATTTAGTAACATTTAAAAAATAACATGGGACAAATTGAGAGGAGAAATAAGGTAGTTCCAATTATGGAGAGACTCGTCAAAGATGACATGTCTTTTGATGAGTTCCGCGTAGGAATCCCTCACGGTTCTATTAGTCTCGTAC
>JAZUFY010000021.1:0-13179 GCA_045640925.1 Bacteroidales bacterium | reverse complement strand
ACCAATCCAATCTCTTTGGCTTGCAATCCTGTCCACACACGGCCTCGGGCGATGCTGTCGATATATTCGCGGCTCTTGTGGCGTCCATCGGCCACACGTTGGGTGAAGGTAATGTAGAAATCCTCAACATTCTTCTGCAGCATGGCTCTTGCGCTGGGCGAAAGGGGACGATAGAGCGAGAGACCTGTGCTGTTCTTGTTGGTCATGACGGTGTCGGTAGTGATGCCCAAACGCTGACGCAGCAGGGTGCCCACTTCGGGGATGGTGGCGAAAACGCCTATGCTGCCCGTGAGGGTGGTGGGGTGAGCCACAATGCAGTTCGCGTTGCAAGATATTTCGTAGCCGGCACTGGCGGCAAGGCCGCTCATAGAAACGATTACAGGTTTCTGTTTCTTGGCAGCCATGACGGCGGAGGTCATGGTTTCGGAAGCCGTAACGGCACCTCCTGGTGAGTTGACACGCAGCACGATGGCTTTCACTTTCTTGTCCTTAGCCGCATCGAACAGGGCTTTGGCAATATCGTCGCCATACACGGCTGTCTGTGCGCCATTGCTGCTGCCCGGCACCACGTCGCCTTCGGCGTATATGACAGCAATCTTGTTATCCTTGGCCTTCACCTGCACATCCTCGGCGTAGCGGTTGGCCGAAACGATTTTCTTTGCGGCATAACGTTCCTTGAGAATGTTTTTGATATCCTGGGCGAAACAGAGTGTGTCCACAATCTTGTTGGCTAGGGCGTCTTGAGGCAGATAGGCGGAGAGTTCGTCGGCTATAGTGTTGACCTGATCGACGGTGATGTTGCGGCGTTTGGCTATATTCTGGGCGGCATAGCTCCAAATGCTGCTGATGTAGGAGCGCACCTGCTCGCGGTTGGCATCGCTCATATCGGTGCGGGTGTATACCTCGCCGGCACTCTTATAGGCGCACGAGGTGGGACGTATCAGCTCCATGTGCACACCGAGTTTGTCCAAAAGTCCTTTGTAGAACATCATCTCGGCTCCCATGCCGCGGAAATCGATAGCGCCCGAGGGGTGCACAGCGATAGTGTTGGCGCAGGTGGCAAGGTAGTATTCGGGTTGCGACATCGATTCGCCGTAGGCGATGATGGGTTTGTCGGGTGCGGCCTTGCGGAACTGCTCAAGGTTGAAACTCAACTCTTCGGCCTGTGCCCAACCGAGGTTGCTTCCGCCGAGATGGAGGTAGAGGGCGTTCACGCGGCTGTCCTCGGCGGCGTGGTCGATAGCCGTGCGGAGTTGCTCGATGCTGGTGCTCTTCACCTCGCTGAACAGCGTCTGCAAATTGCTCCCAGCACATTCCGAAACCATGCCCGTGAGGTTCAGTTCCACGGCAAAATTGTCGCCCACGATGGGCTCTTTCTCCTCAAAACTCGAAGAGAAACTCGAAATGAAAAATACGATAAAAGAGATAAACGTGATGATGTTGATGACTGCTGTGGCAATCAGCATACCCAAGGCCGAAGCCAACATCGTTTTGCCAAAACCCATAGGCTTGGCCTCTTTGCTGGAGTTGTTTTCTATTGACATTGTATTAAATATAATTATGTTTGTGTAATGTTTAAAAATGCAAATATACTAAAAAATCTTCTATCAACCATTTTTTTGTTTGAAAAATCTTTTATATTGATATTTTTGTGTACCTTTGCAAACCGAAAAATTATCTTTTCCAATGAAACGAATACTCCCTTTTATCCTCTTAGTCGCTTTCTTCTCGACCTCTGCCAATGCACAGTTCTTCAAGAAGTTGTTTCATAAAGAAGACACATTCACTATCACCGATACCATCCCTGGTGCAAAACGCATGTTGGAGGTGCTCAGTTTGGTGCACGACAAATATGTTGAGGACCCCAACACCGACCGAGCCAGCGAGGAGGCCGTGAGAGCCATGCTCCGCAATCTCGACCCCCACAGCATCTACATCCCCGCCAAGGACGTGGAACGCACTAACGAAAGCCTCCAAGGCAACTTTGAAGGGGTCGGCATCACCTTCAGCATCTTCAACGACACCGTTGTTGTGGGCGACGTAGTGGCAGGAGGTGCCGCTGAAAAAGTAGGGGTGCAACGTGGCGACAAAATCATTCGCATCGATGGCGAAAAAGCTACGGGCGACAGCGTCAACAATTCGTTTGTATTCAAGCGTCTGCGAGGCAAAAAGGGCACAGAAGTGGTGGTCGATATGCTTCGCGGAAATGACACCATAGCCTTCCACATCATCCGCGACAAAATACCCATCAATTCGGTCGACACCTATTTCATGGCCGACGATACCATCGGCTACATCCGCCTCCTCCGTTTTGCACGCACCTCCGTGGATGAATTCCGCAAGGCTGAACGTGAGCTCCAAAAACAGGGCATGAAGGCCCTCATCCTCGACCTCCGTGGCAACACGGGTGGTTTCCTCGACATAGCTTGCGGATTGGCCAACGAGTTCATCTCCAAAGGAAAACTGATCGTTTATCAAGAAGGCCGTGCACAGAAACGCCAGGACTTCCGAGCCAACCGTTTCGGCAGTTTCCGTAGAGGAGATTTGGTGGTGCTGATAGATGAAAACAGCGCCTCGGCAGCCGAAATCGTAAGCGGTGCCGTCCAAGATTGGGACAGAGGTGTGATCATAGGTCGTCGAAGTTTCGGTAAAGGCTTGGTACAGCGCATGTATACCCTCTCCGATGGTGCCCAGGTCCGCATCACTACGGCCCGATATTTCACCCCCTCGGGACGTTGTATTCAGAAGCCCTACGAAAAAGGCGCCGAAGATTATCAAGCCGACCTTGCTCGACGCTACAAACACGGCGAGTTTGTCTCAGCCGATTCCATCCATTTCCCCGATTCGTTGAAATACCAAACCTTCGGAGAAAGAACCGTTTACGGGGGTGGCGGCATCATGCCCGACATCTTCATACCTATGGACACCATGCGCTTGAGCGACTACTATATAGCATGCAACAGCAAGGGACTCCTGCGGCAGTTCTCCCAGAGATGGGCCGATCAACATAGGAACGAGTATTCGGATATTGATTTCGATCAGTTTTTGAACATCTACGACACCCTTGCAATCGATAGCCTTTTTGCTGCTTTTGCCGCCGAAAAAGAGGTGGTGAGGGACACCGCCAAGGAAGCCGCCAACCCCGTGCGAACAAAGCATAGCGACGATTACCAGCACATGGTGCTCAAAGCCCTCGTGGTGGAGCGCATCTTCGGCATGGATTACTACTATCGGGTGCTGAAGGATGTGGACGATGTGTACAAATCGGCTCTTGCCACCCTCCGCAACTCATCCTTGATGAGCCAGTTTTATTGAATTGAGAATTGAAAATTGAGGCATCAAAAAAACACTTGATTTTCACTCCGAGTATTTTAACAAATATGTTAAAATAAGTTATATATGACATCGATGTGGAAAACAGATTCTCCCAATATTGTCCCAATATCCTCCCAATATCCTCCCAATATCCTCCCAATATCCTCCCAATATTGTCCCACCAATAGTGAAAAAATAATGAAAGAGCAAAGAACGCAATAATGGGATAAAATGTTAAAATGGTAAATTGTGAACTTCATGAATTGAGAATTTGGCGGCAGCCACCTATTCATATTTCACAATTCACAATTCACTTTTTAAAAAAAAATGTAAGAAAAAGGATTTTTTTTGATGCTGTTTTAGAAAAAAATCGTATATTTGCATATTCTGCAATATAGTATATTGTAGATGAAAGGCGTTGTTTGACAGCGTCTAACATTTAATTTTAGAATATGAATGAGAATATAGATAATAAGAAAACCAAGGTAAATGTTTCGAGTGAGTACGGTCATTTGAACGCTGTGCTGCTGCATCGGCCAGGGGTGGAGATTGAGCGGATGACGCCCGCTTCGGCCCCTCAAGCCCTTTATAGCGACATTCTGAGCAAGCATATTGTGGACAAGGAGTATGCCGCTTTCAGCGGTGTGTTCGAGAAGTTCACGAAGGTGTATTATGTGGAGGATGTTTTGGCCGAACTTTTGGAAGATGACGATTTGCGTGCGAGCCTGGTTGCGGGCAGTTGCAAGGCCGAAGGGTGCCTACATCTGGTGGATCAGTTGGAGCAGCACGACAGCCGCAAGTTGGCCAAGGAGCTGATTGAGGGTGTGCCGTATCATTCGGACACCGACCCGAGCACTTTTGCCGAGTCGCGCTATACGCTCAAGCCGCTGTACAATCTGTTTTTTACCCGCGACGCTTCGTCGTCGGTGTATGACAAGGTGTTGATCAATTCGATGTCGTTTGCTGTGCGTCAGCGCGAAACGATGATTTATAAGGCCATTTTCGAGCAGTATTTCCATGCGGAGACTTTCTGTGTGAAGGATACCGTTGCAGGTGCCCGTACCGAGGGTGGCGACGTGCAGATTGCCGCGCCTGATTTCCTCTGCATTGGCGAGGGTATCCGCACCAACCATAAGGGCATCATGGTTTTGGCCGAGAGGTTTGCCCAAGAGCGTCCGAAGTTCCGTATCCTGGTGCAGGAACTGCCCCACAAGCCCGATTCGTTCATCCATCTCGATATGGTGCATACGTTTTTGGGCAGTCACACGAACATGGTGTATGCCCCGATGATTGAGAAACAGGGCGTTTTTGCAGGTAAGGCCACCACGATTCTCGAGTGCGACAATGGCAAGGTGAAGGTCAAGGAGTGCAAGGATATGCTTGAGGGGTTGAAGAAGTGCGGCATGGATATGAAGCCGGTGCTTTGCGGAGCGGGCGACTATGTGTATCAGGATCGCGAGCAGTGGCACAGTGGTGCCAATTTCTTTGCGCTTGATGACGGCAAGGTGATTGGCTACGAGCGCAATCTCTATACCATCGAGGCGCTGAACAGGGCCGGTTTTGAGGTGCTCGACGCCGATGATGTGTGCAGCGGAAAGGTCAGCATGGACGACTACAAGCAGTTTGTGGTCACCTTCAAGGCTTCGGAGCTGCCTCGCGGAGGCGGTGGCGCCCGCTGCATGACGATGCCGATTAACCGAGACTTGGTTTAAAATATAGGTATTCTGCTTTTAATAATTGAAACATTATATTAATCTAAATACACTACAATGAAAAAGTACCATCTGATGAACAACATTATAGGTTGGCTGGTGTGCATAGCGGCCTGTACTGTTTACATCTTGACTGCCGAAGCCACTGCATCGTGGTGGGATTGTGGTGAGTACATCGCCACAGCATTCAAACTGCAAGTGGGACATCCTCCGGGAGCACCTTCGTTCCAGCTGATAGGACGTCTCTTCTCGATGTTCTCTACGCCTGAAACGGTGGCACATGCCGTCAATGTTATGTCGGCAGTGTGCAGCGGTTGCACCATCCTGTTCCTTTTCTGGGGCATCACTCTGTTGGGCAAGCATCTGCTTCCCGACCCGAAGAATCCCGATATCAAAGACCCGCGCACTTGGGGTGTTTTTGCTGCCGGTATTGTGGGCGCTTTGGCCTACACCTTCAGCGACACATTCTGGTTCTCCGCTGTCGAAGGCGAGGTTTATGCCATGTCGTCGTTCTTTACGGCGGTGGTGTTTTGGGCCATTTTGAAATGGGAAGAGCAGGCCGACGACCCGCGTTCGCTGCGTTGGCTGGTGCTGGTGTGCTTGTTGGTGGGTGTGGCTATCGGCGTGCACCTGTTGAACTTGCTTACCGTGCCCGCCATTGTGTATGTGGTGTATTTCCGCAAATGGCCCCAAACCACGGTCAAAGGGTTCATCTGGAGCGGTGTCATCTCGGTGGTGCTGCTGGCCCTCATCCTGTGGGGCATCATCCCGGGCATTGTGAATGTTGATTCGGCTTTCGATGTGTTCTTTGTCAACACGTTGGGCCTGCCCTTCAACTCGGGCACCATATTCTTCTTCGTCTGCCTGGCCGCATTGATTGTGTGGGGCTTGTGGTACACTTCGCCCAAAAAGAAGAACCGCCCCGTGGTCAATGCAGCCGTGTTGGGCTTCCTGATGCTGGTGATAGGTTATTCCACCTTCTTCGTGCTGGTGATTCGCGCCAATACCAACACCCCGCTCAACGAGAACGCCCCCAAGGACGCCGTGGCTATGCGTGCGTATCTGGGTCGTGAGCAGTATGGCGACACGCCGCTGTTCTCGGGCCAGTACTACACCGCCGGCGACCCCATCGATGCCGAGCAGGGCTATACCAAGTATGTCCGTGGCAAGAACGCTAAGGGCAAGGATTGCTACATCCCCGCTTCGTATCAGCAAAAATTCATCTATCGTAAGAACCATACGGGTACTTTCCCCCGCATGTATAGTAATGATAATGAACGTCGTCACCCACAGTTCTACGAGTATTGGGCTGGCAAATGTCGTGGCGACCACAAGCCCACCGCTGCTCAGAACTTGAAGTATTTCAACGGATACCAGATGGGTTGGATGTATTGGCGTTATTTCATGTGGAATTTCGCTGGTCGACAAAACGACATCCAGGGCCATTACTTCAATGATGATGGTACGCGCGACTATATGAACGGTAACTGGATTTGCGGCATTAAGGCCATTGATGAGGCCCGTCTCGGACCTCAGGACAACCTGCCCGACCACATGAAGCAGAACAAGGCCCGCAATGTCTATTATCTGCTTCCGTTGCTGCTGGGTATCATCGGCCTCATCTACCATATCAAGAGGAACAAGAAGGACGCCTTCATCGTGTTCATTATGTTCTTCATGACCGGTATTGCTATTGGCATCTATCTGAATATGCCTCCGCGCCAGCCGCGTGAGCGTGACTATGCCTTCGTGGGATCGTTCAGTTTCTTCGCCATTTGGATTGGTTTGGGAGTTATGGCTTTGGCCGACTTCATCACCCGCCTGTTGAAGAAAGAGAATCTTTACAAGGTGGTCATGCCTGTGGTTTTCGTGCTCTGCATGTTGGGAGTGCCGGTGTTGATGGCCTCGGAAAACTGGGACGACCACGACCGCTCGGAGAAGTATGCCGCCCGCGACTTCGCCAAGAATTATCTTGCCTCAGTCGATGAAAACGGCATCCTTATCACCTTTGGCGACAACGATACCTTCCCCCTGTGGTATGCCCAGGAGGTTGAAGGTTTCCGCCCCGATGTGCGTATACTCAACTACACCCTCTCGGGCATGTATTGGTATGTTGAACAGTTATATAACAAGCTGTACGAATCCGACCCCGTGGAGTTTACTTTGCCCAAAGACTTCTACGGTTTGGGCAAGGATGTGGTGTATATGCAGGACCGCACCAACGAGTATCTCGAAGTCTCTGATGTGCTGGCGTTGCTGCGTGACCATCCCGAGAAATTCAAGGCTCGCGACAATCGTGGCGAGGAGGTGATAGTGCTGCCCACCAGCCATTTCAAGATCACTCTCGATGTTCCCGACCTCGTGAAACGCGGTGTTATCCCCGCCGAGATTGCGGACAAGATTGACCCCGTGATTCGTTGGCAGATCAACAAGGGATCTTTGTTCCGCCACGAACTTATGATGCTCGACATCATTGGCACCAACAAGTTCCGCCGCGACATCAACATCATGAACCCGAGCTACATCCAGCGTGTGTTCACCCCTGTGCGCGAATTTGTCGTTCAGGATGGTATGAACTATAAGATTATCCCTTATCGCGCCAAGGAAGGCCAGCCGGTTCTTTTTGACAATCACGAGAACCACTACACCCTGCAGTCGTTCACCGAGGAGTCCTACGACTATTTCATCAATGGCTACAAGGATGCTTCGGGCGAGGTGCAGCCGTTGGCATGGGGCAACCTCAACGCCGACATCTATGTTGACCCCGTGAGTATGAATATGGGCACCGTGCAGCGTCAGACATTTGCTGTGGCCGCCAAAGAACTTGTGTTCAAAGGCGACACCGCTCGCGCCCGTCAGTTGCTCGACCTCAGCGAGAAGTTCTTCCCCGCCCCCAATTTTGTATACGACAAGTATAGCGTCATGATGATTGACATCTATAATGATGTCTACGGTAAGGATAAGGCTGCCGAGTTGTGGGATGCCATCTTTACCTACTACACTCAGGATATGGCTTACTATACGCAGTATACCAAGACCAACAAGTCGGCGGGTGTGGCAGGCAACTTGCAGGAGACTGCCCAGATTGTTTACGGCCTCCACGAGATTGCCACCAGAGTGCTCAACGACAATCAACGTGCTGAGCAGACGATGAATCTGCTTTCACAAAATGGTTTCCAACTCTGACACCATGCAGAAGTCTAAGACGCATAAAAATAAACGCATCAGCATCGCCCTCCCCGAGCGGGAGGGCAAGTTGCTGACGTGTTATGCTATGGAACATGGCCTCACACGCCCCGACGCTATGCGACGCATATTGCGCGAGTATTTGCGCGAATACAAGTCGCTGCAGCAAAAGGCCGAGCCACAAAACCAACTTGGACTTTTCGACTCGTTGCAGATTGATATCTTCAACAGCACATCTAAAACAACAGAATAGTTTGACAAATAGATAACACTATGAAATGTAAAACCATCTTATTGATAGCTTTGACGCTGTTTATCGGATTCTCGGCACAAGCCCAGAAACCTGTAGAGTTGGCTGCCGATGAGAAAATCTCACACGAATGCGTGGCTGTCGACCAATTGGAGGTTGACGAGGCGTTTCAAGACCAAGTGGCCGTAGACCTTGATGCCGAAACCGAAGAGGGATCCTTCAACCCTGGTTCCATCATCATCGGTCATGTCACCGACGCCCACTCATGGCATCTCTTCGACTATTTCGACAAGAGCGGCGAGGAGCACGCTGTGGCTATCCCGTTGCCCGTCATCTTGGTCAACAATGGTCACCTCGATGTCTTCATGTCCTCCCGTTTTCACCACGGCCACGCCGACTATAAAGGCTACCGCCTTGTAGGTGGCGGTATAGAGAAAGAGGATATTGTTTGTGTCGACGAGAATGGCGAGGTTATGCTCGACGAGGCTGGCAATCAGGTTAAACCTCTCGACCTCTCCATCACCAAGGTCCCTGCTGCCATCATGATTATCTGCATCCTGCTTATCGTCATTGTCATGGTCGCCAAGAAGGCCTATCAGGGTCACGAGAACGAAGCCCCTCACGGATTGCAGTCGCTTGTGGAGCTCCTGGTGGTCTTTGTCCGCGACAGCATTGTTCGCCCTATGATAGGGGAAAAGCACTATGAGAAATATCTTCCCTACCTGCTGACGTTGTTCTTCTTCATCTTCTTCAGCAACTGTATGGGTCTGATACCTTTCTTCCCTGCTGGCGCCAATGTTACCGGTAATATCGCCGTTACTGCCACGCTGGCTTTCATCACTTTCTTCATCACCAACCTCAGCGGCAACAAGCACTATTGGATTGACATCTTCAATACCCCTGGTGTTCCTGCTTGGCTGAAAATCTTCCCCTTGATGCCTCTCATCGAGGTTGTGGGTGTGTTCACCAAGCCCATCGTGCTGATGATTCGACTTTTTGCCAACATGACCGCTGGCCATATTGTCATCCTCGGATTCGTCACGCTGATTTTCATCATGAGCAATAGCCTTTCTATTGGTGTGGGTGCAGGTGTTTCTGTGGTCTCTGTGCTTTTCAGCGTCTTCATCGATGTGCTGGAATGCCTTGTGGCTTACATCCAGGCCTTCGTCTTCACCATGCTCACCTCGCTTTACATCGGCATGGCTGTTGCAGAGCCTCATCATGCAGAATAGTGATAGCCGAACATTTGTCAATTCACGATTCACAAAAAGAATAGAAACAATTTAAAATTAAACGATATGAAATCCATCAAAGACATCAACTTCAACGGTCGCAAAGTCCTGCTTCGCGTTGATTTCAACGTCCCTATGGACGATAAGAAAAACATCACCGACGACACGCGTATGCGTGAGTCTCTGCCCACCATCAACAAACTCCTCGCCGACGGTGCTTCCATCATCATCATGGCACACTTTGGCCGTCCGAAGAAGGGTGGCTTTGAGCCCGAACTGACCCTTGAACCCGTTGCCAAATATCTGGAGACCCTCATCAACCGCCCTGTCCAGTTCACCCAGGCACTCCTTGGTGAAGGCAAGGTCGAAGAGATGGCCAAGAACCTCAAATCCGGCGAAGTGCTCCTCCTCGAGAACATCCGTTTCTATCCCGAAGAGACAAAGGGTGGCGTAGAATTAGCAGAACAACTCTCCAAACTTGGCGACTGCTACATCAACGATGCCTTTGGTGCCGCACACCGTGAACACAGCTCCACCGCCGTTATCGCCCGTTTCTTCCCAAACGACAAATACTTTGGTTTCCTCATGGAAAACGAGGTCCGCAATCTTGAGAAGCTGATGCAGAATCCGCCGCGTCCCTTCACCGCCATCATCGGAGGTAGCAAGGTCAGTAGCAAAATCGGCATTCTTGAGAACCTTATCGACAAAGTTGACAACATGGTCATCATCGGTGGTATGCGTTACACATTCACCAAGGCCCTCGGTGGCAAGATTGGTAACAGCATCTGCGAAGACGACAAGATGGACCTCGCCATCGAACTGATGAAGAAGATGGACGCCCATGGTGTGAAGTACTATCTCCCCACCGACAGCGTTATCGCCGACAAATTCGCCAACGATGCCAACACTCAGATTGTCCCTTCCAATGCGGTTCCCGATGGTTGGGAGTCTATGGATTGTGGCCCCGAGAGTTGCAAGATGCTCCGCGACGTCATCATGTCCTCCAAGACCATCCTTTGGAATGGTCCTGCAGGTGTGTTTGAATTGCCCGCTTTCGCCAAAGGCACCAACGAAATCGCCAAATGTGTGGCCGAAGCTTGCAAACAGGGCTGTTTCGCAGCAGTCGGTGGTGGCGACTCCGTGGCCGCTGTCAAACAGATGGGCCTCGCCGACCAGATGAGCTATGTATCCACTGGTGGTGGCGCTATGCTTGAATACCTCGAAGGCAAAGTCCTCCCAGGTATCGCCGCTATCAAAGAATAGTTATTGTGTTTTTATTCATGCAAAATGGGGCTGCCTCAGGGTGGCCCTATTTGTAATTAGTGATTCAAGAGATGAAGACAAGACCAATAAAACAACCGATCCTGCAGCGTCTCCAACCTTTCTTTGCCATCGCAAATCTCTTTTTGGTGCTCATGATGGTCATGAAGGTGGTGGAATTATCTTTTTCCACTATCGACGACCATGTTGGAAAAGTTATTGTCAACACTTTGGTTTACAACCTTGTTTTCTCCTCTTGGTCTATCATTATTGTCGGATTTCTCTACCTGCTCATCAATCGTTTCGCTCCCAAAGCGGCACAATATGTGGCCTCGGTAATCTTTGCCATCCTTCTTATCACAGAATTAGGATTGACGCTGTATCTTTTCCACAACGGATTTCTTTTAGGCAGCGAACTTTTGGCTCGCCCCTTGTCCGAAACACTCATGGCTGTTGTAGGAGCCGTGGGAGTGGTGATGCCGATAGTGGCTATTGTGATCTTCTTGGCAGTTATGCTTTTATTGGGCCACTGGGTGGTACAGCACCATTGGGGCTCCTGGCCCACAGGAGTGGTGGCGTTGCTCTTTCTCCTTCTTTCACTCTTTTTCCAGATGGAGAACCTACTCTATCATCAGTACGGCAATGTCATTATCACCAAGACTCACTACCTTCTTTCCGACAGTCTTGTCTATCTCCGACAAAATCGTTACACACGTTCTGCCGAATTTCTCCAAAATGAAGTCAGCTACGATGCCGACAAGATGGCCCGTCTCTTGGCCTCCCATCCCGAGTTCTCATCCGACGACCCACAATATCCTTTGGAGCGCACCGATGCCACACCTAACTTCTTAGGCGAGTATTTCCCGCAGGGTGATAATAAGCCCAATGTTGTGATAATCCTGGTCGAGTCGATGGGTTCCGACCTTATGCAGACAGGTCTTATGCCTTTCATTGACAGCTTGGCTGGGAGTGGCCTTTATTTCCCCAAATGCCTATCCACCACAGTGCGCAGTTATGGTGCCGTGCCTGCCATCACAGGATCTGTGGGTGGTCCCAAGGGTTTCCAGTTCGGTACGATGCCACAGCACAACTCACTTCTCTCCATTCTCGGCAACAATGCTTATCGCACCAATGCCTTCTATGCGGGTTATTTCACCTTTGATTGCATATACGAATATCTCACCGCCCAGCGGGTCGACTATCTTTCCCCTTTCTTCGACGAATATCGGGCGCATGAGAATAAGACCGATGGCAACTATTGGGGCTATCACGACGGTAAACTGCTCCAGCGCACCATAGAGGTGCTCTCCGAACAGTCTTCTCTGCCGCAGTGCAACCTCATTACCACCCTCACCATGCACGAGCCTTTGGATTTGGGCGACAAAAAACTACAGCAGCAATATCTCTCCCGAGCACAACGCATCCAAGGAAAAGAAAATGATGGCTATCATGCCGCAGCTTGTTACACCGACGACTGTCTCCGTCGTTTCTTTCGTCAGTACAGCCGTATTCCCGACTTTTCTAATACGATCTTCGTCATCACTGGCGACCATGCCTATGGTACGGGTAGACGAGATGCCCTCGACTTTCACCATGTCCCCCTCATTATCTGGTCACCTATGCTTTCCGCTTCCAATACTTTCACCCATTTCGTCACTCATAACGACATTGCCCCCTCCTTGTGCCGTCTCTTGGCCGACAATTTCGGTATCATCATGCCTCCCACCGTTCATTGGTTAGGCAGCGGCCTACAACCCGACCCCAAGACCATGCTCATCGTCAACTATAACCGAGGCATGGACGAACTGGTGTGGCACAACTGTTATTACAATGGGTCTGCAGACCGCCTTTACACCATAGGAGAAGGTCTTTGTCTCACTCCATGTGGCGATGCCGACCTTCGCCAACAATGTGCTGAGCAACTCGGCCTCATGCGCTATCTTTACCAATACACCTATTATAAAGATCGCCTCACTCGTCATCCTCTGCATCCTCGGAATCACTACGACCATGTCCAAACCTATCGCCACACCACAGCCGTGCAATGTGTCTCTCCCAACCGAAAACCCAGCGAGGTAGGGTATGCCTACTTCGACTTGATGCCTCTCACCAAATTGAAAAACACCGAAGGCTGTTCACATGTTCGGTTGACCCTCTCTGCCGATGTTATTTTAGCCGACACTCTCCAACCAAACCAATATATGAACCTTGAATTTTCCTTGCA
>JAZUFY010000020.1:0-23548 GCA_045640925.1 Bacteroidales bacterium | reverse complement strand
CACCTGACTTCGTCAATGCGTCACCCGAATCAAGAATCGGTACCCGCAAGGTCAAAAAGTGGCTTGACGGCTAGGTGTTTCTCTGTCAGGAACAGCGTCTTTGTACAATAAGTTCCGTTCTCGGGCATCCTTACCCTTATGGTTGTGATGGTCTTTGCCGCATCAAGTACATGATCAACACTCATGCCTATCTTGTTGATAGCTATCAGCCGTTCTAACTCCTTATATACCTTATAAGCGATAAAGCATATGCAGACGTGTGCTTCTACTCGCCTTTCGGTGAAGTGAAACATCGGACGCATATCCAACGTGCCTTTTGAGATACGGAAGGCTCGTTCCACTACCCACAAGCCGTGGTATTGGTCAATTACCAGTTCCGGGTTAAGGTCTGTATTGGTGACGTAGCCTTTCAGACCATCCCATCTGCAGTCCTCCGCTATCTTCTCTTCGTTGATTACCACCTCTATATCCTTGCTAATCTCAAGGAACTTGTTGTAGCCACGCTTGTTGACCTGCTGCTTCGTGATGCGTCCGTTCTTGTATGTCTTCCTCAAACGTGCTATGCCTCTGTCACGGTTGTAAGCGTCTTTCTTCGCCCGTTTCTCCGAGAAACTGACGATAAGGCGTTCCCCGTCCTCTCGCTTGAGCTCGTAGCAAGCCTTGTCCATCTTCTCCAATGAGAGAATCCATTGCTTTGTGTTCGCGTTCTCACTCTTGATACGTGCACCAAGGATATACTTGTAGCCTGCTTCCTGCAGCATTTTTACATTGTTCTTGTTCATCAGACCGGAATCTGCCACGACAACGAAATCATCACCCAGCGTAAAGCGTTGCTTGAAGTCATCTATCATCGGTATCATGGTAAATCCCTCATACTGGCTGCCGTTGAACAGGGAGTATGACAGCGGATAACCTCCTTCTGAAACAAGCAATCCCAGTACCACCTGTGACTCTGCCGTCTTGCCGTCTTTTGAAAAGCCTGGTTCTCGCAGTACATCCGTATCGGATGTCTCAAAGTAGAGTGTCGTCACGTCATAGAACATCATTCCTATCCTGCCTCCGAAAATCTCACGGGTATGCTCCACGCTGATCTGCTGAGCCAGCTCCATCTGCGTATTGTAGAGCTTGTCCATGTAGCGGTAGATGTGGTTGAGGTCAACATCCTCGTCGTAATATGACTTGAGGTAATCTACAGTGGCAAGTTTACTCTTGGGCTGTGACACCCTTGCAATCACAAGATGCCGCAGTATCCCATCAGGGATACGATTGAAGCCTATGCTGTCATAGACCTCGTCGAGCAGCAGCTGAGTGCCGTTGATCAACACGTTGTCTATGTTGTTTAGGAAACGTTCTGTCTCCTCAGTCTCTTTCCCTCGGCGATTATCGAAGTCCAACTCCTGCTGCCCATCATGAGTGCGAAGCCACAACTGAGCTTTCTGGAACAGTTCATCGGCCTCCGCTTCCGACTTTGCGACTCCAAACTTCTTCACTTCAGTGAATTTTCCATGTGCCTTGCTCACGACTACTACGCTGATGGTGCCTGAGCGATTGGTTTTCTTGCGTACAAACATGGTGCAAAGGTACACATTTTTTCGCTTGCGTCACCCAAAATCACCCAAAAACTTAACCTAACTTGTTGATTTTCATTCTACGCTATGTAATGGCGCAAAAAAGTGATGAAGTCAGGACAAGTTTTCACGCCGCAGCGGGGCTTTCTTTTTGCACTCGCACAAAAATACTTAAAAGTGAATTTTTATTTTGTCAGTTCAAAAAAAAATCCGTATCTTTGCATTCTGAAAACGAACAATAAAACAGCATAATAATGAGCAAAGAAGCGACATTAAAGACACTGCAACAGAGCGACAACGTAAGTTTTTACTCTATCTGTTTCGATGAAAGCAACGAGTCCGAATATGAGAAATTTATCAACAAATTCAAGGACGAGGCACATCTGAACAATGATTTTCGGACGATAATCTATGCCATTTCAAAGATTGTTGCCGTTGGTGCCTTTGAGCGGTTCTTTAGAGTTGAGGGCAAAATGAACGACCATGTGACGGCTCTTTCCATTGATTCCAGAAAATTGAGATTGTACTGCCTACGCATCTCCGACCAAATCCTCATTGCTGGCAACGGTGGTGTGAAAGACACAAGAACATACGAAGAGAGCCAGGAACTGAACGGCTACGTTATGGATTTGCAGAAATTTGACAAGCTCCTGCTCCAAGCACAGAAAGAAGGGTCTATCGAGATAGAACGCAACGTAATTACAGGCATTGAGGGCAAAGTATTCCAACTATGAACACACAGGCAAACATAAAGACGTTCTCACCTATCGTGCAATCGGCACTCGACGCCATTCCCGACGATTTCAAGGTGGCGTTTGATATGAATTTCGACATATCGGAGCGCATCCACGCAATACTCACCAAAAAAGGGATGACACAAAAGCAGCTCGCTGGCATTCTGAACAAGAGGGAATCAGAGGTCTCCAAGTGGCTGACAGGACGGCACAACTTCACCGTGTCCACCATAGCTAAAATTTCAAAAGCTCTCGGCGAGGACATAATCCTTGTTGCTCCGGCAAAGAAGCCGAGACCCAGACGCAAGACAGCAACAGCCACCGCCATAGCAGACTGACAGGGCATATCTAACCCACCTGGCGTATGGCATCAGTCCGTTCCATATCGGAACGGGCTTTTATTATGCCCATTTGTAGGAGTTGCGGAAAATTCGTAATTTCTACGAAAAAAATGCCCTATTTTTACACCATAATATAAAATATTATAAGACGCATTGTGGTGTATGTGGTCGGAAAATAGCAGTAGGAGGAAAATAACCATTGCTATTTTCCTCCTAAGTATGTGCGGTGTGAATGTTGAAATATGCTGATCAGCAAGCACTAATTTGCCGAGCCTGTGTGGGCATGGTATTGCAAATTCATTTTGCCGAGATTGATGGTGACCGCAGCCGTGATGAAACGGCTGTCGCGATGCTGGTCGCTGTAGGATATGATGTAAGGATTGGTGTTCCATGTCTCGCTCCGGTTCCAGTTGAAGAGGTCGCTGATGTTGATACTGGCCGAGATGCGCTTTTCCCAAAAATCGCTGCTGATGCCGAGATTGATGGCGGCGCTGTTCTTTTTCTCGCTAAAAAGCGAGAGGGTGGGAGATCCGTATGTGGCCGACATATTCACCCTCACTCGTTTGGCAATCTTGGTCCAACAGTTGAGGCGTAGTTTCCATGAAGTCATGTCGCTGTGCACCAGTCCTGTTCTCGGGTAGTCGATTTCGTATCCAGAGCGGTAGAGATTGGCATAGAGCCGGAAGTTAAGCCATGCTGTGGCACGGTAGGTGGCGTTGCTTTCGATGCCGGTGCTATAGCTTGACCCTACGTTGAAGGGCATACTGAAGGTGACGAGCCTGCCGAGGTATGGGTCTTCGGACGAGGTTACATCGTCGCAGATAGTGATTTCGTCGGAGGATAATTTGGCATAGCCGCTTATCTCTAACGAGCCACGGCTTTTGAAGTATTTGTTCCAGCTGAGGTTGATACTGTGGGTGTGGCTGGCCGAGAGTGCGGGGTTGCCCACGTTGTAGCCGTCTTCTTTGTAAGTGCGGCTGTCGGTGAGGTTGCTGCTTGAGGGGGTGCTGGTGCTGAGGGAGTAGCTGAAGCGGAAGTAGTGCATACTTGGGGTGCGGTAGGTGAGGTCGAGCGAGGGCTCGAGGGTGGCAAAGGAAAAAGTTGAGTCGTCGGGGAATAGGCTTTCAATGCTGTATTGTATTTGGCGAAGGTAACCTTTGAGCCCCATGGTCAGCGTGACGGATTCCCATTTGTGGCGCCAGTTGGCGGCAGCCGACCCTGACCATCCGCTTTCATGTTTTTGACGTTGCCGCAACGTATCGGCGCGGCAGTAGTCGTATGCAGCGGGGTCATAGAAAAGCGGTGCGGACATCTCGGAGCTCCATTGGCGGTTCGCGTTGAGGCGGAAGGTCAGCTCGTCGTCGAGGCCTACAGGACGATTGTAATTGCCCGACAGGGATAGGTTATGGGTGATGCTGTTGCTGCTAAGCAGTTTGGCATAGCTCTGCATCTCATCGGGGAGCGAGCCAGCGAGTACTTCGTATTGGCGTACCATCTCGTTTTGCTGGTCCATGTAGAAGCAGAAGTGGTTGAGGCTGACCGAGAGGTTGCGGCCATTGTTGTCGAACTTGTGTTTCCAGTTAAGGTTGGTGTTGGCATTCGCCGCGGTGCCGTTATACTGATCATCGTCATACCAGGTATAATGGCGCGTAACTGGCCAAAAATCTTGGCGTTCGGTGAAGGTTTCTGTAGTGGATCGCGAGGGGTGGAGCATGGAAAAATGAAAGAGTCCGATACTGTTGAGCGAGTCGGCCTTGTAGTCGATGTTGAGGAAGCAGTTCCAGGTGCCGTTTTGCTGAAGGTCTTCGTCGTTGCTGTTCAACAATGCGGTGGTGTCGTAGCCCAAAGTGCCGTTGTCACGCCTCAGCGTGTTGGAGGAAGAGGATACGGAGTGTTTCCGTGTGTGGCTATAGCCGAGGTAAGCGTTGGCTGTGAGTTTGTCGTTCTGGAACACATAGCTTGCCCAAGGTCGCAGAGCTGGCTGGCTGCTCGCGCTCAGTCCCAGTGCCAAGAAATGGCTGTGGCGCATCTTGGTGCTGGTGACGATATTGATGATGTGGCAACCTTCGGCGACCATATATTTCGCCGAGGGATTACGGATAACCTCTATGCGGTCGATATAGTCGGCTGGGATGGATTCGAGATAGGCTTTCAGCGCGTTGCCGTCGATGTGCGTGGGGTATCCGTTGAGCCATATCTCCACATTTTCGGATCCGCGCAACGTGATGTTGCCTTCGATGTCCACTTCCACGCTGGGGGCATTCTGTAGTGCGTCCAAGGCGGTGAGCCCCTTTGCCGTTTCGTCCTCGGCCACATTGTAGCTCACCACTTCGCCTTCCATGCTGTAAATGGGACGGGGTGCCTTAACGGCGATTTCTTTGAGGGTGATTATCTTGGCCGCTTTGGCCGCCTTCAGCGAGTCGGCCACGCGGGCCGAGTCGCTTACTGCGCCTTTCTTAGCCGTGTCGGCTGCCGATATTTTGCTGGCAGTCATGTTTTTGATAGCATCCAGCATCTCGGGAGTCACCTGTGCCCACGTGCTGGCAAGAGGGCATAGCATCAGCCCTACGAGGAAAAAGTATTTCTTCATATCGTTCGTTGTTTAAGAATTTCTGTAGAGGGTTTTGGTTCGGCGCAAGTCGATCCAAAACGCTATTTCTTCACCGACAGCGTTGCTTGTTTCAGCAGATGGTATAAAACCTTGACGGCGGTATCTTCGTCGGGACAGTGGAACACCAGTACCGTGAGTGTTCCGGTGGAGTGAAACACTTCGTAGAATCCCATGTCGCCCTGTAGTGCGTCGGCGCGGAAACTGGTGAAAGACCATTTATTTTTGGAAAATTCACTTTTAGTGATGGCGGTTTCTATATTGACATCAAGGCTCATCAGATGGCGCAAAACATCGAGTTCGGAGTTTTCCTCGCCTGCCGTCATGCGTTGGAGCTGTTGTTTGAACTCGTTGGCCGATTTGTTTCGCTTGCCCGATTTGTCTTTGCTGTAAGGCATCGCCTTCAGACTCTTCATCAGCGTCTTGAACGTGGCCGAATCATCGGCCTGCAGTATGGTTACGGTCACCGACATCTTGTCCCCAATAGGGTAGTTGGGAATGCAGCAGGCGTTGATTCCTTTTTTTCCGAGGTAGGCTTTGTATAAGGCGGTCTGAGCAACGAGTTGGGTGCTGACCAAAAGCAAGATGGCAAAAAATATTTTTTTCATTTTTTATATTTGTTGGTTTAGTTAAGTGTGCGTATGGTTTCTTGCATTTGGCGGAGTACATCTTCGGCTGAACATCCGTTCTCGCAGTAAACGCGTATGCCTGCGGCGTTCTCGGTGTAGGCATAGTGACGCATCTGAGATGGGTCGTTGCCCTTCGGCTGTGCAGGTCCGTCGGGGTGGAGCAGGGCGAAGCCTATGCCTGCGGTCGTAAGCACTAAAGCAGCAACCGCAGCTGCAGAACGCCAAACGAGGTGAGCCCTCTTGGCCTGCGGTTCAGACTTGGAGACATTCCGTATGCAGAGGTCGGTCTCGTCGTCCGAAAGTGGGCAACGGGTCTGTTGGCGACGTTCTGCCAGTTGAGTCCACAGATTTTCAAAAGAGTCGTCATTCATAGTTTAATAGGGTTTTGATTTTTTGTTTGGCACGCGACAGCCGCATGGCTACGGCACCGATGGTAAGGTGGGTGATTTGGGCAATCTCGCGGTAGTCGAAACCATCCAAACTGGCTCGCACAATAGTGGCGTCGGGTTCGCCGAGCGATGCGATGATGCGCTCTATATCGCTCGGCTGCGGTGGAGTAGTGGTGCGCAGGATGTCAGCAGGCGCTTCGGGGGTTGGTTGGTTCGACTTCTTGCGCTTTATCTCGCGCAGCGTGTTGGTGGCAAGGCGGTAGACCCAGGTGCGCTCGGAACTCTGCCCCTTGAACTTGTCCATGTCCTTCCACAACTTGCACAGTACCTCTTGGAATGCATCCTTAGTGGTCCAAGCCGCACTCAGGCTGTAATCCTGGCACACCTGCCAGATTAAGTCCTTGTGCTCTTGCACCAACCTTTCGAATGCCTGTTCCCTGTTCGTCTGCATGAGAGTCGTGTTGTTTGTTTCTTGCACCATTCGTTTTCTTGCCTCGGCATAGTTCAATCAAGTTTGGCCTCTGCGCTCGGCTTAACGAAAACGTTGAAAATTTGATTTTATTTCTCTATTAGGTGCGTCGAACTGGCCAAAAATAACATCGAATAGCAAAAAAGACATTTGCATAACATTTTTCTCCCAATTTGCGAATAGGAGGGGTATAAGGTGAGTCGAAGAAAGGAACAAGTGACCAAGGTATGACCTAGGTATGACCAAGGACTGACCTAGGTATGACCTAGGTATAACGCCAAGGTCAATCCTAGGTCACACCAAGGTCAAGCCTTGGTCAGATCTTGGTCATTAGGAGTAATCTTATAGGGTAGGGTTGGGCTTATTATTTGTATATTGGGAATTAGGAATTATCATCGTTGCATCTTATTTTTCAATCATTACTAAAATTATTTTTATACAAATATTCGAAAAGACACGATTTTTTTGTATTTTTGCATTTCGATTATGACAGGATTGGTGATAAGAACTACCGGAAGCTGGTACAAGATTTTGCCCTTGCAAGGACAGGGAGAGGAGGTCGTGGATGGCCGCCTCCGAGGTAATTACCGCCTCCGAGGAAACAAACAAACCAATCCCGTGGCTGTGGGCGACTATGTGGATTACGACATGCAGAGCGACGGCACAGCGGTGATCAGCAATGTGCAAGACCGCCGCAACTACATCGTCCGCCGTGCCACCAAACTCAGCAAACAGACCCATGTCATAGCCTCCAACATCGACCGCCTCTGCATCGTGGCCACCATCGCCACCCCGCGAACCTCCACTGGTTTCATCGACCGTCTCCTCGTCACAGCCGAAGCCTATCACATCCCCGCCAGCATCATTTTCAACAAAGCCGACCTCTACGACGACACTCTGCGCGACATCTTTTCCGAGCTCCGCAGCATCTACGAGGCTGCGGGATACCCCGTCTTTGAGGTCTCAGCACTTCAAGGTCAAGGCCTCGACGCACTTCGTGAAGCCATTAGTGGGCAGACGGTACTCTTCAGCGGCCACTCAGGTGTGGGCAAATCGGCCCTCCTCAACGCCCTTGCCCCAGGGCTGAACCTCCGTGTGGGCGACATCAGCGACTGGAGCCTCAAAGGCAAGCATACAACCACCTTTGCTGAGATATTCCCCATACGTCTTGCCGTTAACGATACCCCGCAATACACCTACCTGATAGACACCCCGGGCATCAAAGAATTCGGCATGGTGGACATCACCCCCGAAGAACTCTCCCATTTCTTCCCCGAGATGCGCCGAGTGCTCCCCGACTGCCACTTTGCCAACTGCACCCATCGTCACGAGCCCCACTGTGCTGTAAAAGAAGCCGTAGAGCAAGGCACCCTCAGCGCCGAACGCTACAACAACTACCTCGGCATCATCGATCAAATCGAAAACGGCAACGAGCCCTGGTAATCCACGCTATTTTTCACTCCACAAGCGTAACTTCACCCTTGACGTCGGATAAACTTTGCACTATTGCAAATTGATAATACTTTTTGAAAAAGCGAGCCAAATAAGCCTCCAACATCATGCCAAAACGCAGAGATAACAAATTCAAAATCATACAATAGAAAAGTTTTTTCATTATTATCTTGAATGTATTATTTTTTATTAGTATTTTTGCAAAAAATATTATAAGGGGAATAATGAACAGGGATATCATAGCAGTTATAAGAGATTATTTCAAGACCAAACCTATCGAAAAGGCGTGGCTGTTCGGGAGTTTCTCGCGTGGGGAGGAAACACCCGAAAGTGATATCGACATCCTTGTCACACTTTTGCCAGGCACCCGCATGGGGTTGGCATGGTTTGCCATGATATGCGACCTTGAACAACTTACAGGACGCAAAGTCGACCTCGTCATGGATGGCGACCTGCTCCCCTTTGCAACCGAAAGTGCAAACCGCGACAAAATATTAGTATATGAGAGAGCCGCTTAACGACCCGATACGCCTTCAACATATCATAGAAGCCATCCAACGGATCCAATCATTTTCCGAAGGCTACACCGAAGAAACGCTTCAGAGTGATATACGCACAAAACATGCCATCGCATATAACATACAAATTATTGGTGAAGCGGTTTACAAACTCTCAAAAGAGTTCAAAGAGACTCATCCTCAAACAGTATGGAGTGTGATAGAGAAGATGCGCCACATACTTGTTCACGACTACTATCAAGTGAATATGCATATCATGTGGATGGTGGTTTCAGAAGACCTTCCCAATCTAAAAAAACAGATAGCGGTATACTTATCCGAATTGAATCAACAATAGCGTTCCATTGAAGAACTTTCCCATTTCTTCCCCGAGATGCGCCGAGAGCTCCCCGACTATGCACCTAAAAGAAGCCGTAGAGCAAGGCACCCTCAGCGCCGAACGCTACAACAACTACCTCGGCATTATCGATCAAATCGAAAACGCCAACGAGCCCTGGTAACCCACACTTATTTCGACAAAAAGTTGCTATATCAAAATATTTTCGTACCTTTGCATCGTATTGAGTAATTTTACTCATTCTATTGAGTAATTTTACTCATTACACTGAGTAATTTATTAAAATATGTTTTTACGACCTTATTATCAGCAGATTAAAGAACGCATAGAAGAACCCAAAAAGTTCATCCAAATCGTGATGGGACCGCGTCAAGTGGGTAAAACAACCCTTGTAAAACAGGTTTTAGAGCACACAGAAACGCCATTTCTATCATTTTCGGCCGATGATGTGCCCACTTCTCAGCGTAGCTGGATATCCGACTGCTGGCAGGCTGCTCGCATCAGGATGGCGGCACAAAATCTCTCAGAGATGCTCCTCGTCATTGATGAGATACAAAAGATACAGTCATGGAGTGAAACAGTAAAGAAAGAATGGGATGCCGACATCCGCAACGACGTCAACATCAAGGTGCTTCTGACAGGATCTTCGCGCGTCTTGCTTGAACGAGGCCTTGCCGATTCTCTGGCAGGTCGCTTTGAGGTAATAAGAATACCCCACTGGTCGTTTGCCGAGATGCGGGAGGCCTTCGATTTCTCTCTTGACCAATACATCTATTTCGGAGCTTATCCTGGTGCCGCCTCCCTCATCCACGACGAACAACGCTGGCGCGACTATATCCATTCCGCCATCATCGATGCCACCATCAACAAAGACATCCTCATGTCTGCCACCATCAACAAACCCGCCCTACTGCGCGAAGCCTTCGAACTCTCGTCTGCCTATTCCGGACAGATGCTCTCCCTCACCAAGATGCTGGGACAGCTTCAGGATGTAGGCAATGTGACCACCTTGAGTTCCTATATCCAACTGCTGTCGGACAGTGGTCTTGTATGTTCACTGCAAAAATATTCAAAAGACAAGGCTCGTCGGCGAGCCTCCGTCCCCAAGTTCCAAGTCTTCAACAACGCCCTGCAAACCGTCTATAGCGAATACGACTTCGACCAAGTCAAAAGCCAGCCTCGCCTATGGGGACGCATCTACGAATCGTCCGTAGGCACACATATCGTCAACCAGATGTTCTCAAAAAATATTGAAGCCTACTATTGGAACGACGGCTACCGTGAAGTGGATTTCATCGTGACAAGTCGCGGCAAGACAGCAGCCATAGAAGTCAAATCCAACAACGAAGTCGGCAACGCAGGCCTTGCCCTATTCCGAGAACGCTTCGACCCTCAGGCAGCCTTTGTAGTCGGACAAGGCGGCCTCGACATAGAAACCTTCTTCTCCACAAACCTCCAAACAATCTTTGGAGAAAGACCCTAAACCAATAGTACCAGCAACCTTGCGTTGTTGCCAAAACATTCTCGTGAACGGACAGTTGCACGAATTGCACTAATTTTGCACTATTGCAACCAAAAGCGAGCCCCCTTTATTGCTAAGAATTGCAAAATGACAAACCAAAGTTAATGACACAAAACGGTATCGTTTTTTTGTGTCATTTGTGTCATTAACCCTAGAAATGAAAATATATAGTAATCAAAAACAATATTATACATTTTGCACATACTTTCACGAAATGACAAACGAATGACATTAATGACATCGAAATGACACGTTAGTGACAATCCATCAGCGTGCCTCCCGTGGGTCTGTTGCATCAATTGCACTAACTTTGCAATTTTGCAACCAAAAGCGAACACTTGGCGACAATCTGGAGAAAAAATGTCACTCAAAATGTTGCTCAATCTTATATTGACAATCAGTGTGTTATAGAAAGTTGTACTCAAAATGTCACTCAAAATGTCACCCAAAATGTAGGTCAATCCAAACAAGCAATTAGGTATATTAAAATCATGTATACTTTGCTAACGAACCACCGTACGCCTCTACAGGAAATAGCCGAGATATTAGGTGTGTCAAAGCAAACGATTATTCGCGACTTGAATGTAATCCGCCAAAGCTACCGTCTAGAATGGATAGGTTCACCCAAGACAGGACGATGGGAAATAGAAAAGCTGTGATAAGCAAAAAAATATTAGAACGCAATGTACATTCTCTTTGAAGAACATCAATATGAAAGTAACCTTGTTGAGAAAGTCTTGAAGTGTCATTCTGTTGCACTAATTGCACTAATTTTGCACTATTGCAACCAAAAACGAGCCCCCTTATCGCCAAGAATTGCAAAATGACACGCCAAAGTTAATGACACAAAACGGTATCGTTTTTTGTGTCATTTGTGTCATTAACCCTAGAAATGAAAATATATAGTAATCAAAAACAATACGATACATTTTGCACATATTTTCACAAAATGACAAACGAATGACAGCAATGACATCGAAATGACACGTTAGTGACAATCCATCAGCGTGCCTCTCGTGTCATTCTGTTGCACCAATTGCACTAACTTTGCACTATTGCACTAAAACCTCATTCTACAACGGAAAAACTATATCCAATGAAAGTTGTAAGATGAGTTGAATGATGGATTCTTTACTACACTATTCAATCCTCGCAAACAATAAAACTATAAAAACTCCGTTATTATAAATATCATGGCAACTTGGAAACATACTGATTTATTGATAGACAATAGACTTGTCAAAGCGCAAGCCCCCATTATCATATCAGCAAGTCGAAGCACAGATATACCAGCCTTTTATGCAGACTGGTTCTTTAAACGCCTTGAAATAGGATATTCCACATGGACGAATCCTTTTAATGGCGTAAAGTCTTACGTTTCTTATGGCAAAACACGTTTTATCGTGTTTTGGTCAAAGAATCCTCGTCCTCTTCTTGACTATCTCCATATTCTTGAAGAACGTAATATAAAGTGCTACATTCAGTACACTCTCAATGATTACGAAAATGAGAAACTGGAGAAAGTTCCTTCTTTAGAAAAGCGTGTTGAGACATTCAAATTGCTTGTAGATAGTCTTGGTAAAGATTCAGTTGTGTGGCGTTTTGACCCGATGATTCTTACTGATGAAATCTCTGTAGATGACCTTCTTGCCAAAGTCCAGAACATAGGAGATCAACTAAAGGATTATACGGAGAAATTAGTATTCAGTTATGCCGATATTGCTTTATATAAGAAAGTTAAAGCTAATCTAGAGCACAACGGTATTCCTTACCATGAATGGACTGAAGAGCAAATGGAACAATTTGCGCGAAAACTATCTGCTATGAACAAGGAACGTGGATGGAATTATACGCTTGCGACTTGTGGCGAAAAGATAGATATCTCAAAGTACAGCATTGAACACAACCGTTGTATAGATGGTGACCTTATCACTCGTCTGGCTTGGAAAGATAAAGAACTTATGGATTTTATGAAAGTGAAAGTTTTAGACGCTCCTACTCCTTCCTTGTTTGATGATGTCGCTCTTCCTGAGGGAGCTATAATGTTACCCGACAACAAATACTTCGTTAGTGCTCATAAGAAAGACTCCGGTCAACGAGAACTATGTGGCTGTATGGCAGCAAAAGACGTTGGCGAATACAATACTTGCCCTCACCTTTGCGAGTATTGTTATGCAAACACAAGCAAAGACGCGGCACTCGCTAACTGGAAGCAACATTTGAATAATCCTAATGCAGAAACCATTACAGGGAAATGAAAGAAACAAAGACAGCATACGCATACCTCATAGAACACATGACAGAACCTTCGTTTGATAAGGTTCGCAGTATTGCATGTGATTTTGTTCAGAAGCTCCCAGCAGGACTTGTTGATGAGTTACATGAAATGCTTAACTGTGGTGTTGACATTCTTGATTCTGAGCCTTTAATGCAGATGTATTTTTATTCTTATGGATGCATGCATTCCGCGAAATTGGCTTTTGCTTTTCAAAATTTGAATAGCTACATTAAATCAGCAGATACGGTTGATTTAATTGACTATGGTTGTGGGCAAGGGTTGGCAACAATGTGCTATCACGATTTTATAGTGAATAATTGTCTGCAACAACAGGTGCGTTCAATAACACTCATTGAACCATCAAGTGCAGCTTTAGCAAGAGCGGAATTATTGTGTACTCGTTTCTTTCCTGATGCAATCGTTACTGCTATACGAAAGCCTTTTGACAATTTGCATGTAACCGATATTCAAGTGAAGGAGGATATTCCGACACTGCATTTGTTTTCTAACATATTGGACGTTGAGTCTTATGATGTAAAAGCTCTATCAGATATTGTTAAATCCTCTTGTAAAGGCGATAATGAATTCGTTATAGTTTCTCCAATGCAAAATGCAAGAAGATTGGAAAGACTGAAAGAATTTGTTGAACATTTGGGCGTATATTGTTATTTTGAGAAGTATCTGGATAAGCAACAACTTCGAGAAGATAAAGACTGGACATGTTCTGCTATTCTATGTAGTACTCGGAATGAGAAATATGCAGCTTTGAATCTTGAAGAAGTTTATAAAAAAATAGATGAACTTGTTGATGATGTCATGTTAAGCCGAGATAAAGAATATGCTGAAAAAGTTTTCAGTGATGTCTTGTTGTGTGCTAACAATGGCGATGCTAAATGTATGAACGCTGTTGGATGTTTTTACAAATCTGGGTTCGTTGTGGAGAAAGACTATTCGAAAGCTATGCAATGGTACAATTTGGCTTCTGAACACGGGTATTTACCTGCACTTTTCAATAAAGCACACTTGTATGTTGAAGGGAAGGGTGTTGATAAAAACATAGATAAAGCCATTGAGATTGCTAATATGCTGAGAGATAACAATCCTATGTTGTATCATGCTACTCTTGGTGATATTTATCAAATTGATCAACAAATAGATGTAGCCATTAAGTATTATAAAGAAGCCGCAGAGTTAGGTGACCCTATGTCAGAATTTTATTATGGAACATATCTTTACAGTGGGAAATTTTGTAAGGAAAACAAGAAAAAGGGTGTAAAATATCTTCGCAGTGCGGCAAAAAAAGGTGTGGGAGATGCGAATTTTGCAATGGCACGTTTATATGAGCTGGGAGCAGATGAAGCAGGAGTCAAGCAGTCCGATGCTCAAGCTTTGAAAAATTACAAAATAGCTGCTCGAAAAGGAAACAAGAAAGCTCAGCTTAAACTTGCAAAAATTCACAAAGAAGGACTCCTCGGCGTTAACAAAAATACTAAAGAATCGTTCAAATGGTATTTGATACTTGCAGAAAGTGGTAATACTAGTGGTGCTTTTCACGTTGCGTATTCCTATGCAAAGGGAATGGGTGTTGAGAATAATTACGAAGAAGCCGTAAAATGGTATAAAGTTGCGGTTAATAATGGTTCTGCTGCTGCCATGAATAATTTGGCTGTATGTTATGAAAACGGAAACGGTGTAGAGAAGAATTTAGAAATAGCCTTCTCACTGTACTACAAATCTGCCAATTCAGGGAATATGGTAGCAGCTAATAATTTATCTAATTGTTATCAACATGGTACAGGAACACAAGAAAATCCAAAGAAAGCTTTTACATGGAAGGAAAAAGTAGCAAATGGTAATGACGACAAAGCACAAGCAACTTTAGCAGAATGGTATTTTAAGGGTTATGGAACTGAAAGAAGTTACGAAAAGGCACTTTATTGGTTGATAAAATCAAAATGTGATGATAAAGATAAGATAAAAGATGTAAATGATTCCATTATTTATATAAAAGAGAAAGCAAACGAAGACGATCCCTTTTACCAATATCTGCTTGCAAAGTGTTATGATTACGGCGTTGGCTTTACCAAAGATAAAAAAGAAGCGAATTTTTGGTATGAAACATCTGCAGACAAAGGTTTTGTGGAATCAATAATCAAACTCCGCCGTACCAAATCTTTGTCAACAAAAGTTATTGAAGAAGAACGTGCACATAGTATAAAAGATGAATATGGAGTAACATATTCACACGATTGGAAAAAAGTTCTTTCTTGTAGTTATATGCATACTAAGTGTTATAAGATTCGTGAGGGGACTCGCATCATAGCTGATGGAGCTTTTAACAACCAAAATATAGATAGAATCGTTATTCCTTCATCAGTTATAATGATTGGAGAAAATCCTTTCCAGAGAGATTCTGATTACAATCATAATAACATTGAGATAGAAAGTTATTCGCCAAATTTTATCACGAAGGGGTGTGCCCTATATTCAAAGGAAGGGGATACAATGATTGCATATTGGGGAAACGATAAACATTTCGTTGTTCCCGAGAATGTTAAGCATATTGGAAATGGCTGTTTCTCACAATCTAATTCTCTAGAAGATATAACATTCCCAAAGTCTTTAGAATCAATTGGCAGAGAAGCATTTGGCAATTGTTATTCTCTTCAATCTATTGATTTGCCTAAAGGTGTGAAACACATAGAAGAATTTGCATTTTTGGGGTGCGAGCATCTGGAAAATGTTTGGTCTTTAGGTTCTATTGAAACAATTGAGCCAAACACGTTTGAAGGCTGTAATCTGAAATACATACATTTGCCTTCGACCCTTAAAAGAATCGGCGATAATGCATTTAATTGCAATAGAGAGCTAAGTAGTATTGAGTTGCCCGATACTGTAGAAGTGTTGGGAAATTCTGTTTTTGCCTATTGTTATAAATTTGAACGTATCAATTTAGGAGAATCTATTCGTCAGATAGGTGACTTCTGTTTCTACGAATGTGCGATTAAAGAGATACGGTTACCATCTTCTTTGGTTCGATTGGGTGTAAGACCTTTTGATTGCGTAGAAAATATCATAACGAAACCGAACTCATTGTTCGTGTCAAGTTCAGGTATGCTCAAGAATACTAAAACGGGAAACCTGGAGTGCTATTTTGGGAAAGAATCTTCATTGTTATTAACGGATATCAAATCAATTTCACCTTTAGCATTTTATAAATCACAAGTAGAAAATGTGACCATCCCAGATTCTGTTAAAGTAATATCTGAATACGCTTTTTACGAAGCTGGCAACTTGAAATCAATTTCATTGCCAAATCAATTAGAGCTAATAGAAACTGGAGCTTTTTTAGGCTGTTTGAATCTTCTAAAAATAATAATACCAGAGTCCGTCAAAGAAATTCAACCATCATCATTCTATGATTGCCTGTCATTGAAAACTATCCAATTTAATGGTCCTAATACCAAAGCCTCAGAATCCATAATACACTCTCAAAGTTTTGACGAATTTCCTTCGATATACTGGCCTAAGGGACTTAGGGGAAGTTCAATTTGCGATGTTTTTTTTCGTGAAGTGAATGTTGAGTCATTGGATGTTATAACTATAATAGTACCACATTCCGCAAAAGGCAATTATACGTTTAACCCCGTCTATTCAGAATATACTTCTTTCGAAGGCAATGATATGCAACGAAGATTTCAAATTGTTGAAAGTAATGAAAGCAGCTAGCATCCTAATGATTGATCGTTTGAAAATGGGGACTGATGGAGATGGTATTACAACATTAGTGGGTTTCTATGGATGTCCTCTATACTGCAAATATTGTATAAATAACCATTGCCATACTACAAATTCTGATTCTATAATAACATCGGAAGATTTATATAATCGTGTTAAGATTGATCAGTTGTATTTCAAAGCCACTGGTGGAGGTCTGACCTTTGGTGGTGGTGAACCTCTATTAAATGCAAAATTCATTGAAGAAGTCTTGGTTTTCGGTGCAAAAGACTGGCACACAACTATAGAAACTTCGTTGAATGTGCCGATTGAAAAATGGAAGTGCTTGGTAGAATACGTTGATGAGTATATTGTTGACGTGAAAGACATGAATCCTTCCATCTATAAATCATACACTGGTTTCAATAATGAAATTGTCATAAATAATTTGAAAGAGTTGCAACAACAAGGTCTTTCTGACAGGGTTCTTTTACGACTCCCTTTGATACATGAGTATAACGACGAAGACGATATCTTGAGAAGTCGTCATAAACTTGTGGAAATGGGATTTTTAAGATTTAATAAATTTAAATACAGAGTTTTGTAATGGAAGGAAAAACTAAGTGTAGAATTTTAAAAGGCATCCGTCAAAGGATTGCGGACATCAATGGGATAGACTATGAACCGCATCCCTGTACTAATGTCGGCAATTGTGTAGGAACTTACCCTATGTGCGATAAAGAACTTGCATGGCTTGAAATGCAGTTGGAAAATAAAGTGGAAGAGGGGCATCGTGTTTATGTTACTATTAAGGATTTTGAGTAATACGAACTGAAACACAAATGAGAAAAATGTTTATGCATTCAACTAGATAAAAACAATTCTCGTGAACGTATAACAAATACAATGAATAAAAGTAATCTTGTTAAATATTTGCATAATGAAGAATATCGGATAAATGCACAGAACTTATTCGATAAGTTATTGGAAGCGTATGCGTTTCTTAATATACATAAACCATCTTTAGGAAATTTCGGAGAGCACATTCTTCGAGACTTTCTAAAAACAGTATTACCTAATAACATAGATGTTACTCAGGGTTTTGTTCAAGGAAAGGACGGAAGTAGATCATCTCAATGCGATATCATTATTTACAAGAAAACCACAGACGCAATCATCAAAACTTTTGGAGACATACACATAATATCAAGTAAAGATGTGCTGTCAACAATTGAAGTTAAAACTCGAATTCAACGTAAAACATTCAGATTAAGTGTAAAAGCATTCAATAAATTAGCAAAATGGGATGTTGCAACAATTACATTTTTGTTTACAATGCAATATCTCCGCAAGCATTGTGCTCGTATTTTCATCCAACGATAATTGATGTAGAAGATGTGGATACCAAGGGCAATGGAATGTATGACCACGGTGACCAGTACCGTTTACCTGTAGCCATCTGTAATTTGCAATCAAACTATTATTTATGCCAAGATTATGTTATTAATGAACGTGATGAGTACGGATATATCGCATACCAATTAAAAGACGATGTTGGCGAAATATCTTGCCTTCAAATGTTCATTGGAACTATAATAAATATATGTCATTCGGGCAACATTAATAAAGATGAAGATACAGATGATATAAATATTGAAGACTTGAGTGTTTTATATTCGCATGGACTTTGGCAATTGTAATACATTTATGGCCTCAACTTGAAACTACAATAATACATGCTCCGCGAGTACCCACAAGAGAATACTCGGCGTGAGTGGAAGGAATATAAGAATCCGAAAAAATAAACTAGTGATATACTGTAGAACAATAAAGTATAAAGATTATGGCACTACCAATAAGTATAAAGCAGTTGCTGGAAGGCAACATCGTGGAATGGGAACGACTGGACTTTAAGGAAGGATGGAATCCTGAAGATGTGATGCACTCAATGTGTGCTTTTGCCAACGATATACATAATTGGGGTGGTGGATACATTGTAATTGGTGTGAAGGAACAAGATGGTGTTCCAGTACTGCCACCTGTAGGAGTGAATCTACATGCACTTGATGATATACAGAAGGATCTGGTGAAACTCACGTTCAAGGTGGAACCATACGTGACCATTGTATCCGAACCCGTGGAGTACATGGGCAAGATGATCCTGGTGATCTATGTTCCTGGAGGTGACACGCGCCCTTACAAATGCCCGATTCACCTCGGTAAGTCGGAAGAGCAGAGGGGAAAGGTGTATTATGTGCGTCAGACTTCGGTGACTCGTCAGGCGAATGAGGTGGAAGAGCAACAGCTCATTTCGCTTGCGGCCAAGGTTCCGTTTGATGACCGCATCTGTCATCAGGCATCCATTACTGATATGAGCAAGTTGCTGATTGGCGACTACCTGAATCGAGTTGGCAGCAGCATTACGGAGAGTGACCTTGAACGTATGTCTATGGAAGAGATTTGCCGTTCGATGCATATTGCCAGCGGCTCAACTGAATTCTTCAAGCCAAAGAATGTGGGTTTGTTGTTTTTTTCGCGAAAAGCAGAGGATTACATCCCATATGCAAGGATTGAGATTGTTTACTTCCATGACGAAGTGGGCGATCACTTTGACGAAAAGGTTCTGCATGGTCCTATACATTTGCAGTATGAGGAGGCAATGCGTTACCTAAATGAATTGCTGGTAGAGAAAGTGCTGAAGGTAAAGGGCGAATCGGAGGCGGTTCGTGTATGGAACTATCCGTATCAGGCCTTGGAAGAAGTAGTGGCGAATGCCATCTTCCACAAGTCGTGGGATGACCGAAACCCTATTGAGATCCGTATTAACAAGGACAGAATAGAGGTTTACAATCTGGCTGGACCTACTCCTCCCATCACGAATGCTGACTTGCGGAAAGAAAAGGTCATCAACCGTTCATATAGGAACAGGCGTATTGGTGATTTTCTGAAAGAATTGCACATAACAGAGGGCCGTTCAACGGGATTCCCAAAGATTTATCGTGCTTTAAAAAAGAACGACTCTCCATTGCCAGTGTTCGAGACAGATGAGAATAATCAGTATTTTCTTGCCACGATCAAAATACATGAAGCATTTATCGATGAAGATGCGTATCTGAAGAAAATAGGTAAAGAGAGGGATGAGACGGCAGAAAATGTCCTAGAAAATGTCCTAGAAAATGTCCTAGAAAATAGATGTGCCGATTTGTCTGAACGACAGTTGGCTATTCTTAATCTGATAAAAGAAAACCCAACAATATCCCAAGAACAAATGTCCAAGAACATCGGGGTGACCATTAAGACCGTTCAACGCGACCTAAAAGCAATGAATCATATTGTTCAGCGTGTAGGAGGCGACAATGGTGGTCACTGGGAGATAATAAAATGATTTGAATGTGCCTAACTTCGAACTACAACAATATCTACTTTGTGAGTATCTCAAGAGAATGCTCGGTGTGAATAGAAAGACAGAAAATTGATATTTCATAAAGGAGTTGGAATTTATGGATTTTTACAAATATTCCAAGGAATCACCCAATTAGATACCGATCGATGTTGCGGGTCGAGGGGTCGACGTTCATGCCGATCCGGATGATTTGTTGGGGCTCCATTTGGAAGGGAAGTGTCGAATTTTGAAACAAATAACGCAATATGTCTTTTATTGCGTAGAAATGGCAGATTTTACGCAATACAGCATTATTATTGCGTAAATCATGATGCAATTTTGAACATCTGAAGACATATTTTTGACATAGTTGGACATTTCCGAAAAATGGATGTTCAAAAATTGTCGATTTTATTTGATGGAATGGTTTAAAGGGTGGCAATGATGCTGCGGTCTTTGTCGCGAAAGTCTTTGTTGAGGCGGGTGGCGAACCCGAGGCTTTGCAGCAGTTGGCAGGTCTCTCGACCGTGGTGCTCGTTGATTTCAAGTATTAGTTGTCCTCCTTCGGCGAGGTGTTTGGAGGCATAGAGGCCGATGACACGATAAAAGAGGAGAGGGTCGTTATCGGGTACGAAGAGTGCCAAAGATGGTTCGTAGCCAAGGACGTTTTCCTGCATCTCTTTGCGTTCAGAATCAAGGACGTAGGGCGGGTTGCTGAAGATATAATCGAACGTGGTGTAGGGTAGGGGAGGCTCGTCGCGGAGTATGTCGCAACGTACAAAGTTGACTTCGACGTTGTTGTTTTTTGCGTTTTTTTGTGCCATCTGTAGCGCCGTTTCGGATATATCCACTCCGAAAACGTTTGCTTCGGGAAAGTATTTTGACAATGCGATGGCGATACATCCGCTACCGGTGCAGAGGTCGAGAATGGCTGGGGCCGTTTGGGTGTTTCTGTTGTTGAGGAATTGGAGGATGATTTCCTCGGTTTCGGGACGAGGGATGAGCACTTCGGGAGAGACTTCAATGTGGAGGCCGCAGAACTCGGTGTGGCCGATGATGTGCTGTATCGGGCGGTGCTTTTTCAAATCTTCCACCGCCCAGTGGAATTTGAGCAGGTCGGATTGGTTGATGGTGTCTTCGCGATGCAGCAGCAGTTGGGCCATGTCCCACCCCAGGAAAGCTTCGAACAACATTCGCACGAACATTTTTATCTCACCTTCGGGGTAGAGTTCGGAAAGTTCGTTGTGGAAATAGTGCTCAATATCCCGCACCCGATTTGAAGGGATGCGCATGTTGTTGGTGTTCATAGGCTATTTCCTCCCAAAATCTGCAGGTATCTCGCCCCAGTTGTCGGTGTCCCATTTGCGTATTTCGGTTGTGTAGGTGTTGGTTTGCAACCATGCTTCGGCTCGGCGGACATAGTTCCACAGTTCCACCGTCTCGGGGGTGCAAGGAAGCTTACTTCCACATTCTTTGTGTTTTACCCAGTTGATGGCTATCTTTGAATCGCTGTAGATGATTTGTTTGAGGTTGTTTCTTTTGAGGTAGGAGAGTCCGTGAACGATGGCTAAAAACTCGCCGATGTTGTTGGTGCCTACGGGTGTTTTGTAGTGGAAGATTCGTGTGCGGGTTGCCACATGGACGCCTTGGTACTCCATGATGCCAGGATTGCCGCTGCAAGCTGCATCTACGGCCAAACTGTCGAGGATGGGGCCTTCTACGTTGCCTGCCTTTACAATGGTTTTTCCCGCTTCATCCACAGTCACCATGCTCTCTTTGATGGTCTTCTTCCCTGCTACTTCGCTATAGGGACGACGAAAGGCCGCTTGGGCTTCGTTCAAACTGTCGAAGGACTTGTATTGAGCCCCCGCAACCCCTACGACTTGCTTTTTGCACTCATCCCAAGTGTTGAAGATGCCAGGTTGGTTGCCCTGCCACACTACATAATATTTTTGTTTTTTTTGAGCCATGGTGATGAATCTTGGGTAAAAAAAGCGGCCATGAAAATCACAGCCGCTTTTTGGTATCTGTTTCGAGTGAGATTAGGCACCCAGTTCAAGACGTTTGTAACCAGTGCATTTGAGCTCTTTGTCGGTGCGGGCGATGAAGTCCTTCACGCTGACTTTGGCTTCCATGATATATTCCTGGTCCATGAGGGTGTTCTCTTTGAAGAACTTGTTCAGGCGGCCCTGAGCAATCTGCTGAATCTGCTGATCGTTGAGGCTGGCAGCCTTCTTGGCAGCCTCTTCCTCTTTGATTTTGCGAGCCATGTTGGCCTGCTCTTCGGTGATCCAGCCTTTACCCATGTTGGAGTTGATGTGGTCTTCGCTGTCGACGTGTGCGGGATTGATACCGGCTTTCTTCAGAGCGGCATCAACGGCCTTGCCAATGAGTTCTTCCTTGGTCTTTTCAACGGCAACCTTGAGCTCGTTGTCAATGATGTCCTGAGGAACACTGTTGGCATCGAGGGCGACGGGGCGCATGGCTACGACCTGCATGGCGATGTTGTGACCAACCTCGTCATAACCAGCCTTGGACATGCCGCAGACAGAAGCCATGCGGTTGCCAGGGTGGACGTAGGCGAAAACCTGGGCGGCTTCGATGGTCTCGAAGTGGGCCAGTTCGATTTTCTCACCGATTTTGGCAATCTGGTCGGTGATGAGGTCAGCAACGCTGCGACCGTCGATCTGCATAGCCATCACATCGTCCTTGTTGGTGAGGTGTTTGGCCATAGCATTGTCGATGATGGAGTTGGTGAACTCGACGAAGCCAGCGTTGGTGGCCACGAAGTCGGTTTCGCAGCTCAGCATGATGATGGCACCGTAGTTGCCGTTGCTCTTGGCGAGCACGCAGCCTTCGTTGGCATCGCGGTCGGCACGTTTGGCAGCCATCTTCTGACCCTTCTGACGAAGGAAGTCGATAGCTTTCTCAAAATCGCCGTCGCATTCGACGAGGGCCTTTTTGCAGTCCATCATGCCGACACCAGTCAGCTGACGAAGCTCATTAACCTGTTTTGCAGTGATATTTGCCATAATATTATTGTTCTTTATTGATTAATTACTCGGCTTTGGCTTCCTCTTCGGCTTTGGGCTCTTCGACGTTTCTGGCCTTGCGGGGACGGGTCTTCTTTTCGACGGGAGCCTCTTCGGCCTTCACCTCTTCTTCTTCCTCATTTTGGGCGTCTTTATCAAGCATACGCTCGTTAAGACCTTCCTGGATGGCTTCCACCATGGGTTTCAGGATGGCAGCAATCGACTTGGAAGCATCATCGTTAGCGGGGATGGGGAAATCGACGAGGTCGGGGTTGCAGTTGGTGTCGACCAGTGCGAAGGTGGGGATGTTCAGACGATGGGCCTCAGCAACGGCAATGTGCTCCTTGTTGATGTCGATGACGAACAAGGCGCTGGGGAGGCGGGTAAGGTCGGCGATGCTGCCCAAGTTCTTGTCGAGCTTGGCGCGCTCACGCTGCACCTGGAGGCGCTCACGCTTGCTGATGTTGTTGAAATCCTTGTCGTGCATCAGCTGGTCGAGGCTGTTCATCTTCTTCACGGCCTTGCGGATGGTGGTGAAGTTGGTGAGCATACCGCCGGGCCAACGCTCGGTC
>JAZUFY010000019.1:0-7702 GCA_045640925.1 Bacteroidales bacterium | reverse complement strand
GATTCAGCAAAGAAGTTGATTATTCTGCCAGAGTGAGTTTGCTTGGCTGTTTATGAACAGCCTTATAAAGGGTGCTTATCTTGCATCTTCGAGGGCTTGCTGCATGTCGCGGATTTGGTCGCGGTATTTGGCGGCAGCGAGGAAGTCCATCTCTTTGGCGGCTTGCTGCATCTTGCGCTGTGCCTCGCGTATCTCTTTGCGTAATTGCTCTTTGGTTTTGTTGTTCCATTGGATGGCGGGCTCACTGACCATCTCGGCTTCGGGTTCTGCCACTTCGGGAAGGGGCTGTTTCGAATGTTGGTTGTAGTGCTGTTTCCCGTAGGAGGGGGTGTTCAAGGCGTAGGGTGAGGCGGCAATGTTGGGGATGTTTGGCGGCTCGGGAGCCTTGGTTTCGTTGTGCTCCTCGGCGGCTCGCTCTATCACACTTGTGGAGCCGATGATGGCATCAGTGCTTTTTACAATCTGCTTGGGTACGATGCCGTGTTCAAGATTGAAACGTATCTGTTTTTCGCGGTGTCGGTTGGTCTCATCTATGGCCCGTTGCATACTGCCTGTGATGGTGTCGCCGTAGAGGATGGCCTTGCTGTGAACATTTCGTGCGGCACGCCCTATGGTTTGTATCAGGGCACGGTCGCTGCGGAGGAAACCTTCTTTGTCGGCATCGAGGATTGCTACGAGCGATACTTCAGGCAGGTCCAAGCCTTCGCGAAGCAGGTTCACACCCACAAGCACGTCGAATACCCCCATACGCAAATCACGCATGATTTCAACACGTTCCAGTGTGTCGACATCCGAATGTATGTATTTGCTTCGTATACCGAGGTTCAGCAGATAGGTGGTCATCTCTTCGGCCATACGCTTGGTGAGGGTGGTCACAAGCACGCGCTCGTTTTTGTATACCGTCTTCTCGATCTCGTCCAAGAGGTCGTCGACTTGGCTCACGGCGGGTCTCACTTCGACCACGGGGTCCAATAATCCTGTGGGACGGATAACCTGTTCCACCACAACACCCTCTGCCTCTTGTAGCTCGTATTGTGCAGGGGTGGCACTGATGTATATCGTCTGACCCGTGAGATTGTAGAATTCGTCGTATTTCAAGGGACGGTTATCGAGTGCGGAAGGAAGCCGGAAACCATATTCTACCAGCGATTTCTTTCGGGAACGGTCGCCACCGTACATGGCGCCAATTTGAGGCACCGTGACATGACTTTCGTCGATCACCAAGAGAAAATCGTCAGGGAAATAATCAATCAGACAGAAAGGCCTTGTGCCCTCTTCTCGACCATCAAAATAACGGGAATAGTTCTCAATGCCGCTGCAATAGCCCAACTCTTGAATCATCTCGACATCATAGTTTACGCGCTCTTCCAACCGCTTGGCCTCAAGTGCTTTGTCGATGGAATAGAAATAGTCGCGCTGGGCATACATGTCGAGTTGGATTTGGTGCAGGGCATCGGCCATAGTGTCTTTCGAGGTGAGGAAGTTGCTGGCAGGATATATGGTGATGTCGTCAAAAACTTCCAGCTTGTGTCCGCTCACAGGGTCAAAACTTTCGAGACTTTCAATCTCATCGTCCCAAAAACAGATGCGGAAACAGAAATCGGCAAAAGATGGGAAGACATCGACGGTGTCCCCCTTTACGCGGAAGCGGCCATTGATGAACTCTATCTCGTTGCGAACATATTGTCCGTCTAATAGTTGCAAAAGAAAATTGTCGCGGCTGATGCGGTCGCCTTTTTTGACGTGTATGGTGCCACGTTTGAATTCTTCGGGGTTGCCTATGCCGTATATACAGCTCACGGAACATACCACGATGACATCTCGGCGACCACTGAGCAAGGCGGAAGAGGCTCTGAGACGCAGTTTGTCGAGGTCGTCGTTGATGGCCAGATCCTTTTCAATATAAGTATTTGTGGCGGGTATATAGGCTTCGGGCTGGTAGTAGTCGTAGTAGCTTACAAAATATTCAACCGCATTATTGGGGAAGAACTGCTTGAATTCGCCGTAAAGTTGGGCGGCCAGGGTCTTGTTGTGGCTCATCACCAAAGTGGGCCTGTTGAGTTGGGCTATGACATTGGCTACGGTAAACGTTTTTCCACTGCCCGTAACACCCTGCAGCACTTGGGCTCTTTGTCCATTTTTTACCCCTTCAACCAGTTGCTTGATGGCCTCAGGCTGGTCCCCCATAGGGGCAAAGTCCGATTTCAGTTCAAAGTTCATTTGGAGTTCGAAAGTTTAAGGGTTAAACTCTCCACTACATTCATACCGTCTAAAGCCGAGGAAACAATGCCTCCGGCATAGCCAGCACCTTCGCCACAAGGGTAGAGGCCGCGAAGTTGCGGATGTTGAAAACTTTCATCACGAGGGATGCGGATAGGGGAGGAGGTGCGGCTCTCAACGGCCAAAATGCTGGCATTCTGGGTGTAGAAACCGTGCATCTTGCGGTCGAAGTCTTTGAATCCTTGTTGAAGACAATGCACTACGAAAGGCGGAAGTATCTCATGAACGGGGGCGTTGAGCGTCTGTCCCATATAGTTGCTGCGGTTGTTGCTCTGACTCATTCGCCCTTGGCAGAAATCGGTGAGGCGCTGAAGAGGTGCCGTGATGGAGTTGTTGACCGCTTCAAACACCTTCCGCTCCACATCTTGCTGGAAACGGAGCAGGGCAAAAACGCCATATTGGCTGTATTCGGGCACATCTTGCAGTCCTACAGTGACTGCGATGCCGCTGTTGGCAAAAGGAGAGTTTCGTTTTGAGTTGCTCATGCCGTTCACTACTTGCTGCCCATCGGCAGTGGCGGCAGGGACGATGATGCCACCAGGACACATGCAGAAAGAGAACACCCCATGCCCATCTATCTGGGTGGTGAGGCTGTATGCAGCGGGAGGGAGATATTTGGCTTGGTCGGAGTTATGGTATTGTATTTTGTTTATCAATTCTTGCGGATGCTCCACCCTCACGCCGAGGGCGAAAGGCTTGGATTCCAAAGCCCAATGATGCTCGGCAAACATCTCGTAGATGTCGCGAGCCGAATGTCCTGTAGCCAAAATCACAGCCTTGCCGTGATATTTGGCACCATTGTCGCATCTCACACCATATACCTGATTTGAGTCATCTTTGATGAGCAGGTCGCACATACGGCTGGCAAAGTGGTATTCCCCGCCATGGCTTTCAATGGTGGCACGCATATTGGCGATAATGCCACTCAGGCGGTCGGTGCCTATGTGGGCATGGGCGTCAATCATTATGGAAGGGTCAGCACCATGCTCAATAAATCGCTTCAAAACATCGGCGATATTGCCACGTTTAGTGCTGCGAGTGAACAGTTTGCCATCGGAATAAGTACCCGCACCCCCTTCGCCGAAACACCAGTTGCTATTGGGATTGACCTCCTGCTCTTTAGTGAGCTTGGCAATATCGTACTTTCTATCGCTGACGTTCTTGCCCCGCTCAACAATGATGGGCTTGATGCCTAATTCGAGTGCGCGCAAAGCGGCAAAGAGACCTGCAGGACCTGCTCCTACGATAACGACAGCAGGCTTGTTGTGGCAGTCTTGGTATTTCCCACGATAGTCGGGAACAACGTATTCTTCGCCACAATAAACCTCGGCAGTGGTGTGATAGGCCAGACGTCCACGTCGCGAATCCAAACTGCGACGCAATATCTCGATATGTCGAATATCACTCTCGGGTAGTCCTGTTTTTCGTGCGACAGCATGTCGCAACAAAGCCTCTTGCCCGTATTCCTGGGGTGTCAAATCAATCTCAATAATCTGTCTCATCACCCCTCGAATGTAAACGATAACATAAATGTTCTGGATTTGAAGAAGTCAGCCGATTGAGTGTAAAGGTCGTTGTCAGCCACCTTCAAATCAACGAGTCCGAACGACATCTTCATTTCAATGGCGAATTTCACATACCGCAGGAAAAAATCTATTCCCACGCCTGTGGTGTAGCGTAAGTCCATAATGTTGAGACGTATGATGGATTCGTCATTGTTGTTTTTGTTCTTGAACAAAGAGGCGAAGTCAAAACCCCAGCTGCCTCCAGCTGTGAGGTAGGGCCGGATATTGCCATAGCGTTTGGAACGGAACTTGATTTCCAAGGGAATCTCTCCGTATACCGACTCCACGGTACGCATCTGGTCATATTTCCAGTGCGTTGAGGTATAAGCATCGGACCAAACATAAGCCACATCACGGCTGATAAGTGTCACACCTGGCAGAAATCGCAGGTTGAAATAATCCGACATGCGGAGGTCGCCGACATAATTGATATGGAATCCTGGGCTATAGTAGGACGTTGTTCCTAAGATATTTTCACGCAGAGCTTCGTCTTCCGAGAAATTCAAATCAAATTTTGATTGCGTATAACCTATCTGGATGCCCATGTGAAACACCCTTTGGTCAAACGAACCCAGGTGAGCCGAATAGTTCTGTCCCTGCATGACAAACGATGCAGACATCAATAGCAAGAACAATATGAGGTATGCTTTTTTCAAAAGGAGGTTTCTATAAATTGATTTCTTGGTATTTCGGGGCGATTTTTGAATCTTTAATCGGTCAGTTCTCCGCGCAAAGAATGCTGCAGACATTCGCGCACATGGTTCAAGTCGTTGGGGTAGGTACCTAACAGATACATCATCTTGGTCACGGCGGCCTCTAAAGTGATGTCGCTACCGCCAATAACACCTATTCTGTCCATATCGCAACTGGCTTCATATTGGCACATCTTCACAGCGCCAGCCTTGCATTGCGTGACGTTCAGCACAATGATGTCGCGTTTGATGGCGTCGTGGATGGCGTCGATAAACCATTTCTCGGTAGGAGCATTGCCCGAACCGAAGGTCTCTATCACCACACCGTGAAGTCCTTCGGCATGTAGCACCGCATTTACCACCGTGGGAGTGATGCCTGGGAATAACTTCAACACGGCGATATTACTGTCGAATTTCTTGCGCACCTCCAAGGGCTTTGTGGGTCTGTCGAGGAACAGATGCGGTTTGTAGCCGATGTTGATGCCTGCTTTAGCCAACGAAGGATAATTGAAACTGCAAAAGGCATCAAAATTCTCCGCACTCACCTTAGTGCTGCGGTTGCCACGGTAGAGGTGGCTCTCGAAAAACAGACATACCTCGGGAATCAACACCTCTTGTGCTGCGGCCAACTCCAAGGCGCAGATAATGTTCTCGCGACCATCGCTACGCAACACCCCCATAGGCAATTGACTGCCCGTGAGGATGATGGGTTTGGACAGGTTCTTGAACATAAAACTGAGTGCCGAGGCAGTGTAGGCCATCGTGTCGGTGCCGTGGAGGATGACGAAACCATCGTAGTTGTTGTATTCGCGCTCAATGATTTCGGCGATGTCGACCCAAAACGAGGGGGTCATATTCGACGAATCTATGATGTTGTCCAATTGGCATGAGTCGATGTGGTAGTTGCATTTGTGCAGTTCGGGAAGCAAATCGTAAATATGCTCCATGGCAAAAGGCCGCAACGATCCATTGTCGTCCTGCACCATTCCGATAGTGCCGCCAGTATAGACAATTAAAACTTTATTATGCATACTTTTTATATCTCTAATTATTATTATAACGCAGTATAAGTTCTTTTATTGTCTCAGGAATTACAGAACTGCTTTTGGTGCTCCGGCAATACCCAGCCATAACGGTGCGGCAGGTGGCACATATTTCGCCAGTATCGCTATTGATAACCTGTTGTTTTACAGCAAGACTCTTGGTGCCGAAATGGTCAACAGCGGTGGTAACATGGATGTGGTCGTGGTAAAGAATTTGTTTCATAAAATCCACTTCTACATGCACCACGATGACGGTGAAGTCGCCCTCTTCGGGAGGTATCCCGACAGCGGTGAAATATTCCGATTTGCCCAAATCAAAGAACTCCATAATGACGGCATTGTTCACATGCCCCATCTGGTCCACATCATTAAATCTCAATTGTATATCTGTCCTATGCATAGTTGAACTGTTAGTTAGACGATCTGAATCTGACAATTATTAAACCTGAATATCATTTCTTCAAACTGAAAAAGAATTCCAACCCTCCTGTTTCGCGATTTTTGGCATAAACATCGCCGCCGTGAAACAAGATGGCGTGTTTCACAATGGATAACCCTAATCCGGTACCTCCGTTCTTGCGGCTACGGCCTTCGTCAATTCGCAGGAAACGGTCAAACAATTTTGGCAAGTATTCATTGCTCACCCCCTTGCCAGTGTCGTATAGGTGGAGGTAATAATAGGTTTCGTCTTCTGCCTTGTAACATTCGAGATGCACTTCGCAATTGTCGCCAGCATAGTTGATTGCATTCTCGAATAGGTTGCGGAAGATAGAGTATAGCAGCATACCGTTGCCGTTCACCATCATTCCTTTGGGAAGTTCGTTGTGTATCTCAATATGATGTTGTTCGGCATTCACAAGCAACTCCTTCAATGCCTCATCTGCACGTTCTCTTACATTTTCAGGCTCTTTGACAAACAGGTCGTTGGCCTCTTCCAATTTGTTTATGAGGGCCACGTCGTTGATGAGGTCGGAGAGACGGAGTGTCTGACTATAACAACGCTCAAGGAAGTACTTGCGTTGAGTGTCGTCCACAGGTTTGTCGCCCAAAAGTATCTCCAAGTAACCTCGGATGGAGCTCACAGGGGTCTTCAGTTCATGGGCGATATTATTGGTCATCTCCTGTTTGAGCTGTCGGTTGCGGGCTTGCTCGATGATGATTTGTTGTTTTGAAGACTCGGTTTCCTCTCTCAACTGTTGCTCTTTTTTCACCTGTCGGTGCAGTCGCCAAGCCAGCCAAAGCAGTACCCCGAGGGCAACACCCAACAGCACCATTATGATTATCATCCCTGTCGTCATATTGCTTCCTCCTTATGATTTTAATGCGTATCCGAAACCGGTCTTGTTGATGATACGACCACCCTCGTTGCCGAGTTTCTTTCGTAGGCGGGTGATGTGGACATCCACGCTGCGGTCGTTGACAAGCACGTCGTTAGGCCAAACTTTTGTCAAAATATCCTCGCGTGAGAAATATTTGTTAGGGCTCTGAGCCAGCAGACAGAGGGTCATGTATTCTCTGCGGGTCAGTTCGATGGTCTCACCACACAAGGTGACGGTTTCTTGCGAAGTGTTGATTTGAAGGTTTCCAAACACGTATTGAGTGTCGGTGGATTGTGAAGTCGATTGGGTGCGTTTGAGTACCGCTTTCACCCTTGCCAGCACGGTGTCGAAAGCAAAAGGCTTGGTGATATAGTCGTCGCCCCCGAGGGCGAAGCCAGCCATCTGGTCGTTATGGCTGTCGAGGGCTGTGAGGAAGATAATGGGGGTGTCGTCGTTGTGGGCTCTCAGATGTTGTGCCATCTCAAACCCCGACATCTTGTCCATCATCACATCCAGCAGTATCAAATCGAAGTGCTTCTGAGGCAAGCTCCCCATCGTTTCCAGAGCATCTTCGGCACTACACGCTGTCGACACTGCGAAATCCTCGCCTTCCAAGTTGAACCGCAGAATCTCACACAAGTCCTGTTCGTCGTCCACTACAAGAATGTTGGCCTTCATAATTCTTTATTGTATATAATACCTGTCGTTTTATGTCATTATGTCCAATCGATAGGATAAATCGCATCATTGGGGATATATGACAATATATAATAACGATAAAAATAAATAAATAGTATTGCCTT
>JAZUFY010000018.1:0-7500 GCA_045640925.1 Bacteroidales bacterium | reverse complement strand
CAGGTGCTCCCTTGCGACGTCGCCCTCTTTGATATGAAGGGCCGCCGTGTTCGCACACTATCTTTGACGCAACCATCCGCCAGTCTTTCCGTTCAAGGTCTCCCCAATGGGGTGTATTTTTTGAAAACGCTTTCCGGCCATACGCGCTCTTGTAGTCGGCTTTTAATTCACAACTGATGAAGTCTGCACTTAAAAATATTATCTGTGTATTGTTGTTCGTGACAACGCTGCTGCCCCTTGAGGCACAGCCTGCTGCAACATCTTCTTCACGTCCCAAGGTGGGTGTGGTGTTTGGCGGCGGCGGGGCCAAAGGTGCGGCACATATCGGTGTGCTGAAATATATGGAGGAGCTGGGCATCCCAGTCGATTATGTTGCTGGCACCAGCATCGGCTCCATCATCGGTGGCCTCTATTCTTTGGGCTATACCCCCGACGAAATGGCCGACCTGATAGCACACATGGATTGGCCATTCTACATGAGCAACACCGTAGGCCGTGAATATCAGTCGTCTGTCAACCGACAGAACGGTAGCACATATCTGCTTTCTGTCCCCTTTGGGGCAAACAATTTCGAGGAACGTTCCAGCGGCATTCTCTCCACCCTCCCCAGCGGCGTCATCAATGGCTACAGTCTGCTCAATCTGTTCAATAGCCTTAGCATAGGCTATCAGGATTCTATCAGCTTCGACGATTTGCCCATACCTTTCGCCTGTGTGGCTATCGACATCCTCAATGGCGATTCGGTGGTGCTGCGTAGCGGCGAGTTTGCCAAGGCCATTCGCTCAAGTATGGCCATTCCTGGTGTCTTTTCGCCTGTTACATGGGACAACCACCTTTTGGCCGATGGCGGTATGGTGGACAACTTCCCCGTCGATGTGTGCAAAAATATGGGCGCCGACATTGTGGTCGGCATCGAATTGGCCGACGAATTCGTCACCAACCCTGCCGAGCTACAGTCCCTTCCGCAACAAATGTCGCAGTATATGTCCATCGCCGTCAAGGGCAACCGCTTCCAACATCGCGATATGTGCGACATCTACATGCACCCCGACATCACGGGCTACAATATGCTCAGTTTCGACGCCGAATCTATCGACAGCCTCGTGGTGCGTGGCTATCGTGTGGCACAAGAACATCGTGATGAGTTCCTCGCGCTGAAAGCCCGGCTCGACAGCTATGGCCCTTGCTCCAAGCAACTCAATCATCCTCGCGCCAAGCACATCTTGCCCACCGACACCTTCGTCCTGGCCTCTATTAATTATAAAGGTGTGAGCGAGGACAAGAAAGACTGGCTTGTCAGGAAAAGCGGCCTGGAACCTGGCGCGCCTATCACTATGGAGCACATCAACCGCGCCATCGGCATCCTTAACGGCACGGGCGCCTTCTCGGGTGTGCTATACAAACTGCACGAAACCGACGAGGAGTACTGGCTCTCACATCACGTCTACACCGACGTCCTCGGCCGTGAAAGCTACGACCTCGACATCACGCTCCTCCCTGCCGAACCTCACACGTTCTCCATCGGGCTGCGCTACGACTCTGAGGAAAGCGCCGATTTGCTCTTCCATTTCGGTTGGAACGAACGCCGCCTCACCGGCTTCAAAGCCGATTTGGATATCGACTTAAGCTATAATTTTAAGCTCGCTACCCGTCTGGCTTTCTGCGGATTGGGTGTGGGCGATATAAACCTTGCCTACCGCTACCACACCAGCACCTTCAACGTCTTCCGATACGATTCGGTGTCCCTCACGGGGTTGGTGGTCGACCACAACAATTTCAGCCTCTACCTCTCCGAGTTCCATCTGCGCGATATGTCCATCGCCTTCGGTGTGGAGGAGGACCTGTATACCAATCGCTATGGTTTCTCGCTCAACAATCTGATTGAGAGCGGTATCTTCCATTTCGACCGTGCCAAAGCCTATCTCGGCTTCTTCCTCCGTTCCGTTTACGACAATCTCGACAACGCCTATTTCGCCACCCGTGGTGTCTATGCCACTGTGGATGCTGGCTGGCGCAAAGAAAACGCGCTGTGGTTTAAAAACAATGGGGGAGGAATGCTCAATGCGGGTGCCACATGGCAGACATATTTGTCTACTGGACAACGCTTTGCATTTATTCCGCAGATTTCTGCACGAGTGCTTGTGGGCGACGACAGCAGCCTCTACCTCCGCAACATCGTCGGCGGCTCTCTCCCCGGACGCTATCTCGACCATCAGTTGGCTTTCGTCGGTGTGAACAATCCGTTGCAGGTGGGCAATCTTACCGCCATTGCGCGCCTCGACCTGCGCTACAATTTCTATGGCAAGTTCTACCTCTACCTCATGTCCAACTACATCGCCTCGGCCGACCTCCTCAGTCATTTCTTCACAGGCAAGGACGATTACCACGGCACTCTGGGCGTAGGTCTGCGTGTGGCGTATGCCTCTCCCATAGGCCCCGTATCCCTCGACCTGCACTGGAACGATTTCAACTACAAAGTGGGTGCCTACGTCAATATCGGATATGTCTTTTAATACTTTATGATATAATGATACCCAACACTTTTGGAATACAGGCCACCGCCGATAGTTATGTCGTCATCCGCAACGAAGCCGAACTGCTCGACTTTTTGCAGCAGGGCACCCTCCTGCACTCCCCATTCTTTATATTGGGTGGCGGCAGCAACATCGTCTTCACTCAACACTTCCGTGGCACCGTCCTCCATCTCGACAACAAAGGCATCCTGCCGCTTGCCGACCCCGACCCAGACCCCGACGCCATTCTCATCCAGGCCGCTGCGGGCGAACAGTGGGACCATTTCGTCCGCCACTGCATAGCTCACGGATGGCATGGGGCCGAAAATCTTGTCGCCATACCCGGCACCGTGGGCGCTTCGCCTGTCCAAAATGTGGGTGCATACGGCGTTGAAGCCAAAGACATCATCCACAGCGTCCGTGCGCTCGAGATAGCTACGGGCCGACCCCGCATCTTCACCAACCACGAATGCCGTTTTGCCTATCGCAACAGCATATTCAAGAACGAGTTAAAGAACCAGTACATCGTCACCTCCGTCACCTTCCGCCTCCACAAAACCTTCCGCCCCAATATCGGCTACAAGGCCGTCTCCGACGCTCTCGCCCAATCAGGCATCACCCAGCCTACAGCCCTCCAACTGGCCGACACCATAGCCGCTGTGCGTTGGAGCAAACTCCCTCGTCCAGAGCAGGTTGGCAGCGCAGGCAGCTTCTTTAAGAACCCCATCGTCAGCGCCGAACAATACGCCGGTCTCAAAGAGCAATACCCCGACATGGTGGCTTATCCCGCCCCCGACGGCTACAAACTTGCCGCAGGATGGCTCATAGAACATGCGGGCTGGAAAGGACGCACCCTGGGACGTTGCGGCGTATACGAAAAACAGGCCCTGGTGCTCGTCAACCGTGGCGGCTGCACAGGCTCCGAAGTCCTCGCCCTCGCCGACGCCATCACCTCCTCCGTCCAACAAACCTACGGCGTAACCCTCGAAAAAGAAGCCATCATTGTGTGATGGAAGATGAGAGATGACAGATGACAGATGGCTCCCCACTCATAAATCAAAATTCATAAATCATAAATCAAAATCATGCCCGCCAACAACCCACAAACCTTCTGGTCCTGGTTCCTCGCCAACAGCGAGCGCCTCACCATGCTCAACGACCTCGCCGACAACGAGCAGCAGCAGCTCCTCGACCAAATGCAGCAGCAACTCGACGCCTATTGTGAAGGCCTCACCTTCGAAATCGGCGAACAGACCCCCCAAGGCCGCACCCTCACCTTCAGCGCCGAAGGCGACTTCGACCTCTTCCGCTACCTCGTAGCACTCACCGACGACGCCCCCGACGTCGACTGGTGGGAATTCGTCCCCTTCAAGCAGCCCAAGGGCAAAAACCTCAAAGTCATTTTTGACAAATACCGTTTCGAGACCGCCAAAATGGCTTTCACCCAGCTCGAAAGCGACGAAGAACCCGACATCATCGGCCTCCGCATCGCCCTGCCCGACCTGCCGCAAAACTACACCCCACGTCCCGACAACCCCGACGACGACGACCTCCTCGTAGGCGTATATGTCACCATCGAAGCCCTCCTGGGCGAATTCGACTGCACCACCCTCGTAGGCTACGTCGACATCTGCCCCATGCCCAAAGAACCCTTCAAAGCAGGCTTCCGCCCCCTCGACGACCTCCCAGAATTCGTCGACTGGTTCAAGCGCTCCCGCAATGATGAGAGATGACAGATGACAGATGACAGATGACAGATGAGAGATGCGAAACCCTTCATGGCCTCATGGCCACTTGAGATGAGAGATGAGAGATGAAAGATGACAGTGGCTCCCGCCCTCCCAGTCACTATTCACAAGTCACTATTCACAAGTCACAATTCACTAATCACCAGTCACAAATCATAAAAATCTTTCTAATTCAAAAAAAAATCGTATCTTTGCACGATAATTTATATATAAAGTAATCATTTAAACCGCTATATAATAATGAGCAAAGTAGATGTTCTCTTGGGTCTCCAGTGGGGAGATGAAGGTAAAGGCAAGATTGTTGACGTCCTCACACCGCAGTACGACGTCATCGCACGTTTCCAGGGCGGCCCCAATGCAGGCCACACCCTTGAGTTCAACGGCATCAAACACGTCCTCCACATCATCCCCTCGGGCATATTCCATGTGAACAAACTCAACGTCATCGGCAACGGCGTCATCATCGAGCCCAACATCTTCCAGCAGGAAGTCCAGGCACTGCTCGAAAAAGGTGTCGATGCCACCAAGAATCTTTATATCAGCAAAAAAGCCCACCTCATCCTTCCCTCGCACCGTCTGCTCGACGCCGCCAACGAGAAAGCCAAGGGCAACGCCAAAATCGGCTCCACACTCAAAGGCATCGGCCCCTGCTACACCGACAAAATCGCCCGCACAGGCCTCCGCGTAGGCGACATTATGGAGTTCGACTTCCGTGAGAAATACCAGCTGCTCAAGTTCCAGCACCTCCAGACAGCCCACACCCTCCATTTCGACATCGACGCCTTCCGCATCGACGGCATGACCCTCGACGAGTACGAACAGCAGTGGCTCGCCTCGCTCGACACCCTCAAAAAGTTCCACCTCATCAACTCCGAATACTTCATCAACCAATGCCTCGACGAAGGCAAGAAAGTCCTGGCCGAAGGCGCACAAGGCTCCATGCTCGACATCGATTTCGGCTCCTATCCCTTCGTCACCTCTTCCAGCACCATCACCGCCGGCGTATGCTCGGGCCTCGGCGTGGCACCCTCCAAAATCGGTCGCGTCATGGGCATCAGCAAAGCCTACTGCACCCGTGTCGGCGCGGGCCCCTTCCCCACCGAACTCTTCGACGAAACAGGCCGCCTGCTCTGCGAGATAGGCCACGAATACGGTGCCACAACAGGCCGCTCCCGCCGCTGCGGTTGGATTGACATCCCCGCCCTCCGCTACGCCTGTATGCTCAACGGCGTAACCGACCTCTTCATCACCAAGCCCGACGTGATGAACGATTTTGACACCGTGAAGATGTGCACCGCCTACCAAATCGACGGCAAGCCCACAACCCAGATACCCTTCGAATTCAACCAGGTCGAAATCACCCCGCAGCTCACCGATTTCCCCGGCTGGAAACAGGACCTCAGCGGCATCGACAACTACAACGACCTCCCCGCGAAACTCCTCAACTACCTCGCCGCCATCGAGCAGGAAACAGGCGTCCGCGTCCTCGCCGTCAGCACCTCCCCCGACCGCAAAGATGTGCTCTTCAGATTAGACTAATTAGTCCAATTAGACCAATTGACCCTCGCTCAAAAAATCAAGAATTCAAAAGAAACTAACTGTTCGCGATACTAAATAAGAAACAATAAATACATACACCAAGATGAAAAAGATAGCCCTTCTGCTCCTGCTTGCATTGCCACTGGTCTCGCTCGGACAAAACAAAATCAAGGAAACGCAAGTGCCCAAGTCCGTGCTTATCAGCCTCGAACGCAAATACGAGAGCTACAAAGTAAAAACATGGTATCAGGCCCCTGGCCAATACATCGCCGAATTCGTCTACGACGGACAGAACGGTCGCGCCTACTTCACCCACACGGGCGACTGGCAGTACAGCTCCTTCCCCACCAAGCGTGAGGACTGCCCCTCGGCCATGAACAACTACTTCAACGACAACTATCCAGGCTACCGCATCAAATCCATCGACTACGTCGAACAGATGGACGGCGACATCTACTACCGCATGATGATTGGCAAGACGGGCGTCGGCTACGGCGACAACGAACTCATCTTCGACACCCATGGCCGCCTCCAAAAATCCAACGCCCCCAACCCCGACGCCGTCAAACGCGAGTACTACACCCTCAACAACCCCGACGAAGAGGATATGAACAACAAACAGATGAAGGAACTCAAGAGCCACAAGGGCGGCAAACGCCCCATGCCTGTTGAGGACGTGGCAACGGGTCGCGGCGTCGACACCAACAGCGCCATCATCGCCCACTTCAACAAGCTCATACCCCCCAGCAAAATCGTCGAAGGCCCCGAATGGGTGCAGCGCGGCGCCGACCAGGTCGTGGCATACTACATCAACCGCCAGGAAGTCGAGATGGAAGAGGTCTACGACGCCATCAACTCCACCCACATCAGCGAAGGCAAGGTGCTCGACAAGAAGCACTACACCGCCGCCATCGTCAAATACCTGGCCGAGAAATACAAGGGCGAGAAATACAAAATCGAACGCATGATAGTCTACACCTACGACAGCAAATACCGTGGCGAAGACGGCAAAAAACCCAAGCCCTACACCTACGTCGTAATCAGCCAGAAGGTCAAGGGATTGGGCAACAAACTCAAATACACCCGCATGGAGTTCGACAGCACTGGCGCCTTCACAGGCCTGCTCAGCCAGCCGTTGGACAAGAACGATATACAATAAAAAAAAATTCGGACGCTGCTGTTCTCATGGCAGTATTATAAAATTTTTGATTGTGTTTCATTGAAAAGGGCCGTTGTGATAACGGCCCTTTCTTGTTGTTTAGGGGTTTCCGGTGGTTTCCGGGTTATCCGGATTTTCCGGTAGTTCCGGTAGTTCCGGAGGTTCCGGATTTTCCGGGTTATCCGGGTCTTCCGGGGGTTCCGGGGGTTAATCCTCCAGCACTATCGCTTCCAGCGTGGTGTCGGCGCTGAGGGTCAGGGTGAAGTCGGGGTCGGTTTCCTCGCGGTTCTTCCAGCCGCCGAAAGTCCAGCCGCCTGCGGCTTCAAAATGAACCTCCAGCTCGGAATCGGCGGGATACTCGTACTCGCCTACCGGTAGGTGCTCGCCGTTGATGGAGTAGGTGCCCGCGTCGTCGGGGTCGAGCACGAGGGTCAGCGTGCAATCCGATGGGGGCACAGGGCCCGGGCCCGGCTGCTCGCCGCCGTCAGGGTCCTTGGGGGTGAGGAACTGCTCGGTGTTCAATCCGCCGTAGCTGTCGATG
>JAZUFY010000017.1:0-16860 GCA_045640925.1 Bacteroidales bacterium | reverse complement strand
CGCCATTCGTCGAGGGGGCGGCCATGCTCTATTTGCGACAGAGCATACACACAGTCGGACTCTTTGGAGAAGATGAAGTCGCTCACCACGCGGCCGTTGCGGTCAATGTTGCCCCAGCGGTTGCGAATCTTGGCCTGGGTATAGACATAGTTGTGCTCGCCGGCAAACTGGCGAATCATCTGATATTCAGGCTGGACGACCCAGCGTCCGAGGTAGTTGACGATGCCGTAGCGGCTCTCGTTCTTGGGGTTGGTTACCACCATGCGCCACGTGTCGTAGTGGCGGCCCACAATCCACTGCTGGCCGGCCTCTATGGCGTCCTCTTCCGATTCAAAGACATTGTTGATGACCAGGATGCCCTTGGCGTCGATGCAGCCCCAGCGGCCATCCTGTTTCACAGGGGCGAAACTCATGGGGTCGGTGCCGTAGTAATGGCCGGCACGCTGATAGACGGGCTCGAACTTCCACTCGCCGTAGTAGTTCACAAAGCCCCACAGGCCGTCGTGGTTGTTCTGGGCGGGATAAATCCACTTGCCGGGTTCCTCGGCGGCATACCACTGGTTGCCGGCCTCCTGGGCTTCCTCCTGGGTGGGGAAGATGTTGCGGACAATCATGTTGCCGGCAACGTCGATGCAGCCCCAGCGGCCATCGTATTTCACCACGGCAAATTTGCGGTCGCTCTTCTGAAAAGCGAAGGCCACCTGGTATTTTGGAGCAATTTGCCAGGTGCCGTTAGTGTTCTTGTATCCGTACTTCATGCTGATGTCGTCGAAAGCCAGTGTTTGTGCTAAAACGCTGGAGGACAGCAGACAGACTGAGGCAAGTAAAAAGAAGAATCTCTTCATATACGGTAGTTTTCTTATTTAGTATTTTATAATTATTCCAAATTGCAAAGATACGAAATTTTTTTGAATTATTAGAATAATATTTATGTCCGCGAATATTTATAGTGTGATGATGAAAAAATAAGTTCGTTTCTTCGCAACAGTCGTTTTCTCGCCTCGGCATAGAGAAAGCATGCTTTTCCTATGCTCTCGGCTTAACGAAAACGTTCGTTTCTTCGCAACAGTCGTTTTTTATGAAACAAAACTGCCTCATTTATACTTCAAGATCGTCTCATGTTATCTTTTTGGGGTCTATCATAGTGATGCAGCATGTCCCAGCGGGACATCCTCACCATAGGTGCTTTAACCCCACACTGGAGTGTGGGGTTAAAGCACCAACTGTTGTCGGTGGGATAGTGCTTTCAGCACTTCTCTATCCATTGCCTCATTTATGCGATAGGATTGTATTTGCGGATTGATTCCGCCAACGCTTTTGCAAAAGGGGGCAGAGATTGCAATGTGGCAAGACCTGCCCGTCTTGCTTTGGGCTATTTCTTGATGAGTTTCGTATGCTTCACCTGACCTGTGGAGGTGTGGATTTTGACGATGTAGGGGCCCTGGGGGAGGTCGGAAATGTCAAAAGTGGCGGTATGATAAGAAGCAAGTGGGCGGCCAGCCATGTCGAAGAGTTCGATGGTGATGTTTTCATCAGAAAGGCCTTGTATCTGCACCTTGCCCGTGGTGGGGTTGGGATAGACTTCGATTTTTGCATCAGCCACTTCACTCACGCCCAGGTTGCAGTCCTCCACGAGTTTGCTGGCAAACTGGCCCCAGTAGCTGTCGGCCAGATAGGCGTCGATATGGCCGCAGGGAACTACGATGCTGTCGAGGTTTGTACCATCCAGGCATCCATCGAGTGTCGTGGCAGGGGGCAGGGTGTTACGCAGTCGCAGCATCTTCAACGGCTGTTTATAAAAAGCATCCATTTCGATAGTATCCACAGGTGCGGAGAAGGTGAGACGTTTCAGTTTTCCTCTGTAGTCGCCGATGAAGGCGTTCTGCCTTACCACGCGCAGCGTCGGGGGCAGGGTCATCTTCGAGAAGGAACAGTTGCCAAAGGCGCATGTGTCTATCACTTCGACGGCATTTCCCCAGGTCACGTTCGACAAGGCGTTGCACATGAAGAACGCGCCTTCGGGGACGATACGCAGGCCGTCGGGTATGTCAATCGACGACAGGCGGCTGCAACTCTGGAAGCAGCCCTCGCCCATAGAGTCGAGCGTGGCAGGCATGCCCACGCGGGTGAGAGATTGGCAGTAGTAAAACGCATATTCGTCAATAGAATGCAGCTGGCTCGGCAAGTCGATGCTCGCCAGCGAACTGCCGTTGAATGCTTCATTGCCGATGGTGGTCACACCATTGGGGACGTTTACATACTTGACATTACTGTTGCCACCGAAGCCGTTGAGATAACGCAAAGTGTTCGGAAGAAACACGGAATCGGCGCTCTTATGGCACGAAACGAGTGAATCGCCGCCAGTGGAGTATATCATCATCCCGTCCATATAATAGTGCGTGTTGCCCTCGGCGATGGAGAGATTGTTGAGGACAGGGCAGTTCACGAAAGGTCCAGGAGCGATATGCGTTACCGACGAGGGGATGACAATGTTGTTCAAACGCTGATTGTCCACAAAGGCCCAGTAGCCGATGCTTGCAAGGCCTTCGGGGAGCGTCACGCTGGTGATGTTGTGGCAATAGGCGAAAGCGTTGGTGGCCAAGTGACGTGTGTTCTGCGGCAACGTGACGTTTCCGCTTTTGGTCATCAGACATTCCACAAGGGTGGTGGTGTCCTTGCTGAAAAGCATCCCGTCCATCGACATGAAGTTGGGGTTGTTTTCGTCTACGCTGATGGCGTTGAGGTTGTTTGCAGCAAAGGCCATAGGCCCAATAGCCGCTACCGAGGCAGGCAGGGTGATGGACGATGGACCTGTGGCGAGCAGGAAACAGCCCCTTTTTATCTCCGTGACCGACGAAGGGATGGTGATGCCCGAGAGAGAAGCATAGTGGAATGCCTCCTTGCCTAAAACAACAACATCGTATGTGGTGCCGTTGTAGGTGACAGTGGCGGGGATGGTGATGTTGCCCGAGTAAGGGGTGCAATCCTGTTTGCCAATCACCTCCACAGTGCGGTTTTCTGGGGATAGAACGTGGTAACCTATTCCTCCGGACATGAAATTTTGGGCCTGCGAGGCGACAGTCAGGGTGAGCACGGCGATGAGCGTCAAAAGGATCTTTGTGTGTTGCATAGTTTTGTTCTTTTTGGAGTCCTAATTTGTTTTTTCGCCATATCGGGTGGGTAGAATTCCATAATCCACTCAGACTGACGTGTTTTTGCAAATTCGAGAGCCGTCGTCAACCCTCAAATGCGCTGCAAAGGTACAAAATTTTTTTGAATTATTAGAACAATATTTATGTCCGCGAATATTATCATGTGGGTTCTACTGTATGCAAAGTGACAAGAGACAAGAGATGTTGCACATAACTACCTGATATTGACTTTATCCGGTGTCTTTCGTGGCTATCCATTTTCAACGAAAATATTCGTAAATATTTGTAAAAGACCATAGAAATTTTTTTTCGAAAATTCACGGACATTTGCGAGTATTTGCGTTTACTAAATCTTTCAACGAAAATATCCGTGAATGACATAAAAAAAATTGGCGTAAAACACCCATCTTAGTGTGTCAAAACATACCCTTAGTGTTCAAAAAATGGCATATCAGTGGTCAAAAATGGCCTCTCAGTGTGTCAAAAAGCACCTATTTTTTGCTCCGAGCGATTTAATAAATATGTGAAAAACCGTTAAAATATAGTCGCCCATGTTGCTTTGATATTGCTTTGATATTGTTCCCCTATTGTTCCTCTATTGCTTTACCGGAAGAGAACCCACGGAGAAAGCACAAAAAAGCAGCAAAGAACGAAGAAATGTTAAAATGAATGAAGAATTAAGAGTGGGCTGTCGCTTTTTTAATTGAAAATTGAAAATTGAGAGTTGGCTGCCGCCCCCTTGTATTGTCAGTTCACAGATCACAATTCACCGATCAAATTTTTATAGCGTCCCCTCGGGACGCGACACTCTCTCCACTACATACCCCACACATCAGACATGCGTCTTGATGTGTGGGGTTAAAGCACATATTGTGAGGATGTCCCGCTGGGACATGAGTGATTCGATGGCTCCCGCCCAATTCTCAATTTTCAATTTTCAATTCTCCATTAACACGCTGTGCGCCCGTTGCTGAACCGCCGTAGGGTGACGCGTGGATGACGACTGGATGGCCATAGCATCGCTCCCCTAAGCGACGCAATAGCGACACCATAAACACCCCATAGCGACCATAGATAGTTCGACGGACGAGGGCACCACGAAGGCAGTACTCGCCAACAACTATTGAAACAACGAATTACATGCGACAAGATTTATTAAAACAACGAATTACACGAATGTAACGAATTTTATTTTGTAAAATTTGTGGATTTGTTGGAACGGCAAATTTAATTTGTTTTTTGTGAAATTCGTGAAATTCGTTGTTTCAATAAAATGTGTCAAATTTTTGTGAAATTCGTTGTTTAAGACCGTCTTAAAAAATTCTTAAATTTGACCTCTATTCACATCCCTCTCTTCTCCCATTATTGTCCCAATATTCTCCCAATATTCTCCCAATATTGCTTCATCATATATGAACGGTATAAAAATGCAAAAATGGGACTTGAAATGTTAAATATGAGAAACCATACAAAACCGAAGGGGACGCTCTAAAAAATATAATAAAAGTCGCTTTTTCGCGTTATTGCAAAAAAAGTGATTTGCTATAGTATGAAGCATGATTGGGAATGGAGGGATTTTGAAACTTGTATTGAAAAGGTTGTATATACCAAAAAAATACAGTCTTCTGATTATTTGTCAGAGGGTAAATATCCTATTATTTCACAAGAAGATGGGTTGGTAAGTGGTTATTGGAATGGCGATGATGATATTTTCAAGCTAACGAAACCCATTGTCATTTTTGGAGATCATACAAGAGTTTTGAAATACGTTGATTTCGACTTTGTGTTGGGTGCTGATGGTGTGAAAATTCTCCAACCTATCAAAAGTATTATAGCCAAGTTCTTGTACTACTATCTTAGGTGGTTAAATGTGCCGAGTTTAGGTTATTCAAGACACTATAAACTTTTAAAAGAGTGTTCTGTTCCTGTTCCTCCGCTTGCCATTCAAGAGCAGATTGTTGCGGAATTGGACAAGGTGAGTGAGATTATTGAGAAAAAGAAGCAACAAGTGAAGGAACTTGACAACCTCGCCCAAAGCATCTTCTATGATATGTTCGGCGACCCCGTGGAGAATGAAAAGGGGTGGGATGTGTACAAATGGAGCGACTGTTTGACCATTTACAATGGCAAGAACCAGAAGCAGGTTGAATGTGCCGATGGGGAATACCCTATCTGTGGAAGCGGGGGAATAATGGGTTATGCAAACAATTTTATCACTCCATCCGATTCGGTTATTATTGGCAGAAAAGGGAATATAAATAAGCCAATATATATGTCGCAGAGTTTTTGGAACGTTGACACGGCTTTCGGGTTGCATCCCAAAGAGAACCTTAAAGCAAGATATCTGTATTTTTATTGCATTATCTTTGATTTTGAACAACTAAATAAAGCTGTGACTATCCCCAGTTTAACTAAATCGGATTTGCTGAATATAAAAATTCCCCTTCCACCTCTTTCCCTCCAACAATCCTTTGCCCAAAAGATTGAGGCGATAGAGAAACAAAAGGAACTTATAACCGCAAGCATCAAGGAGATGCAGACGCTGTTTGACAGCAGGATGGAGTATTATTTTGGTTGAGGATTGAAGTTTTTTTGGCTGATTGGGAAAAATTGTGTATATTTGCAATTTAGTATATAATATAACAATAAACATATATTTTTGATATGCAAAGAGATAATGTTATTTTCGATCTCATCCAGAAGGAGAGAGAACGTCAGACCAAAGGCATCGAGCTTATTGCGTCTGAGAATTTTGTCAGCGATCAGGTGATGGAGGCTATGGGTTCCGTCATGACCAACAAATATGCTGAGGGCTATCCTGGAAAGCGCTATTACGGCGGCTGCCAGATTGTGGACCAGAGCGAGACTATCGCTATCGAGCGCGCCAAGCAGCTCTACGGTGCCTGCTGGGCCAACGTGCAGCCCCACAGTGGCGCACAGGCCAACATGGCCGTGTTCCTGGCCTGCTTGAACGCTGGCGACACTTTCATGGGCATGGACCTCAACCATGGTGGCCACCTCAGCCACGGTTCCCCCGTCAACTTCTCCGGCATCAACTATAAGGTGGTCGGTTATCAGGTGAAGGAAGAAACTGGCACCGTCGACTACGACGATATGGAGAAGAAGGCTCTCGAATATCATCCCAAGCTGATCATCGGCGGCGGTTCTGCCTACAGCCGTGACTGGGATTGGGAGCGTATGCGCGCCATCGCCGACAAAATCGGTGCCATCCTCATGGGCGACATCAGCCACCCCAGCGGCCTCATCGCCAAGGGCTATCTGAAGAACGCCGTAAAGTATTGCCACATCGTCACCACCACCACCCACAAGACCCTCCGCGGACCTCGCGGCGGTATGATCCTGATGGGTCAGGATTTCGACAATCCTTGGGGCAAGACCACTCCTAAGGGCGAAATCAAGAAGATGAGCGCCCTGCTCGACAGCGCTGTGTTCCCTGGCACCCAGGGCGGCCCGCTGGAGCATGTTATCGCCGCTAAGGCTGTGGCCCTCGGCGAGGCTCTGACCGACACTTACGACCAGTACATCCAGCAGGTGATGAAGAACGCCAAGGTGATGTGCGAGGCCTTTATGGAGAAGGGTTACAAGGTTATCAGCGACGGTACCGACAACCATCTGATGCTGGTCGACCTCCGCACCAAGTTCCCCGATATGACCGGTAAAGAGGCTGAAAACGCCCTCGTTGCTGCCGACATCACCATCAACAAGAACATGGTGCCTTTCGACAGCCGCAGCGCTTTCAAGACCTCCGGTCTCCGCGTCGGAACGCCCGCTATCACCACTCGTGGCTTGAAAGAGAACGAGATGAAGGGTGTTGTCGACCTTATCGACACCGTGCTTTGCAACCCCACCGAAGAGGTTATTGCCAAGGTTCGCGGCACCGTCAACGAGATGATGCAGAACCGTCCTCTTTTCGCCTGGTAGTAGGATAATGAGATTTGTGAAAAGTGAAAAGTGATATGTGAAACACATACTTTTCACTTTTCACATTTTACAATTATTAATTCTCAATTTTCAATTCTCAATTTTCAATTTTCAATGAATATTCTTGTAACAGGCGGTGCCGGATTTATAGGCTCCCACACTTTGATAGAACTTTATGCGGCAGGACATACTGCCGTGGTAGTAGACAACCTCAGCAATTCCTGTCCCATCTCTTTGCGTCGCACAGCCAAGATTATCGGCGTTGAGGAGATACCTTTCCACCAGGTCGACATCCGCGACCGCGAAGGACTGAACAAGGTGATGGAACAGTATCGTTTTGATGCATGCATCCATTTTGCGGGTCTCAAGGCGGTGGGCGAGAGCGTGGCCAAGCCGTGGGAGTACTATGACAACAATATCGCCGGCACGTTGGTGCTGCTCGATGTGTTGCGTCAGCATGGTTGCAAGAATATCATCTTCTCCTCCAGCGCCACCATCTATGGCGACCCCGAGGAGATTCCCATCACCGAGGCGTGCCCCAAAGGCCAGTGCACCAACCCTTACGGTTGGACGAAGAGTATGTTGGAGCAGGTGATGATGGATATGCAGAAGGCCGACCCCGAGTGGAACGTGGTGCTGCTGCGCTATTTCAACCCCGTGGGTGCCCACCCAAGCGGCACCATAGGCGAGAACCCCAACGGCATACCCAACAACCTGATGCCCTACATCACACAGGTGGCTGTGGGCAAACGTGCGGAGTTGGGCGTTTTCGGCAACGACTACGACACCCCCGACGGCACAGGTGTGCGCGACTACATACATGTGGTTGATTTGGCTCGCGGACATGTGTGCGCGCTCAAAGCCATCGAACGTAAATGCGGCTTGGGTATATACAACCTGGGTACGGGCCACGGCTACAGCGTGTTGGATATGGTCAACGCCTTTGTGAAGGTGAACGGTGTGGATGTGCCCTACAGCATCAAACCCCGTCGCCCGGGCGACATTGCCACCTGCTACAGCAATCCCGCCAAAGCCGAGAAGGAACTGGGTTGGAAGGCTCAGTACGGCATTGAAGAGATGGTGCGCGACAGCTGGAACTGGCAGCGTCAGAACCCCGACGGATTCACCGAGTAGGTGGGTCTGAAAAAAACAAACAAGTATGAAAAAAAGTAACCGAAATATTTATCGGCTGATGGTGGCGATAAGCCTCCTTGCCACAACGATACTCGTACCTTACAGGGTTGCGGCGCAAGCCTCGGGAATGCAGGGCACGGAGTTTTGGACAGGCTTTCTGTATCATTCGGCGGCATCATACAACCCTCCGATGCGCGATGTGTTCCAGTTGTGCTTCATACCGTTGCACGATTGTGATGTTGTTGTATCCCATGCTCCAACCTCTTTCCGCACCACCAACGAGGGCTTGGTGCCTGTTTATCCCGACTCCATTATTGTGCATCTCGTTGCCGACTCGGCCACATTTCTGACCCTCGCCAATGGGCCCGACCTGATGTCGAATGTGTTTGTACCTGTGCCGCAGGGCATCCATGTTTCCAGCACGGACACCATATCGCTCTTCACTTTTGCGAACACCATAGACCTTGACACCCTCAACGACAATGAGAGTGGCGAGATGGAGATGACCGCTGTGTGGCCTGTGGACAAACTGGGGTGCGACTACTTTGTCAATGTTTACAAGAACACCATTGGTGGACATAATCCCGAAATACTTGTTGTGGCGGCAGAGGATAGTGTGAATGTGACCATTTCGGCTTCGGTGGACGGGACGTTTCCCGAAGTGACACATACCCTCCGCTTGGGCGAGGTGGTGAGGGTGTTCGGAACCGAGGCGGCGGGACGAAATGTCACATCGGAGGGTGGAAAACGTATTGCCGTGATATCGGGAGTGGGGAATATCTACATTCCCGCAGGCATGTTGTCGGCAGATCATATTTTTGCCTCCATGCCCCCGACAGGCTATTGCGGCAGTCAGTTCCTCCTTGCCGTCACCCCGAACCGTCTCAACGACAGGGTGCAGGTGATGGCCTTTGCCGACAATACCACCGTTGCCCTTGACGGCGTACCTGTCGCAACCCTTTCACAAGGCCAGACATACGAGTTTGAGATAGACACGAGCCATGTTGCCTCGTGGATTGAAAGTTCACAACCTGTTTCGGTGTGCGTATTCCTCACTGGGTCGCGCTATGGTAATACGGACTCGTTGCAAAGTTCTCCAGGAAGTTATAGCGGCGACCCGTCCATGTACCCGCTATGCCCTGTGGAGCAATGGTATGATCAGTCAAGTTTCTTTTCTTACAACTACCCATATCATGCAAATGTGGTGCTGGGAATGCCAACAATGACATTTTATCCGCACAATTTTGTAGGCATAGCCACGCGAACCCGGCATGTTGCGGGGATGATGTTGGACGGGGTGTGCATAGATACGGCTTTTCATACCTTGCCATACAATTCGGAATATAGTTATGCCAGGATGAGGGTGAGCGGGGGTACTCATCGTTTGCAAAACTCGTTGGGTCCTTTTGAAGCCCACGCCGTCACTCTTAAGAATTGCTCTGCCATAGCTTCGGCCACTGGATGGGCAGCGATAGAGACCCCTCTGGTGCTGCGTCAAACTTTGGAGTTTTGCCAAGACGATGAGATAACCCTCAACCTTGCCGAGTTCACGGTTTTCGATCCTCAATTTCTCCCCATTTGGGATTTGGGCAACGGGACAACGATGCAGGGTCCTTCGGTGACGTTGGCGTCAACGATGGAGACGGAATATTTGATAACAGTACTCTTTCAGCATGCTCCTTGTGTCCATTCGGTCGATACGCTCTATCTCACGGTGACTATTCATCCATCGTATAGTGTTGATGTTTTCGACACTATCTGCGTTGGGGAGCGTTATCTATGGCAAGGAACTCCGTTGACACAATCGGGAGACTATTCGAACTTGTTTGCTACTGCTCACGATTGTGACAGTCTTGTTACGTTGCATCTTGAAGTTAATACTGATACGCTTGAGTGGTCTATTTGGGTCCCTAATGTATTTACGCCGAATGGGGAAACCAATAGATTGTTTGGCGCAGTGGGAACTAATATTGGCTCGTTCAGTATTTCCATCTTTACCAGAACGGGCAATTTTGTGTGGCATGCAGATGATATCATGGCTCGCTGGGATGGAACCCACAAAGGCGTTCCTTGTACTACGGCTTCTTATGCCTATATAATTAATTACACTATTATAAACGAACCAAGTGTCAAGCATACCCTTGTTGGACAAGTACTCCTGCTCAGGTGAAATCTGTGAATTGTGTGCTATTGATGTAATCTGCCCTTTTGTCGCTTTTTTGCTTCGAAAGGGCTTTCTTTTTGTGTCAAAATGTCTTGATTCCGACTTTGGTACGTTTGCTGATAAAAGAAGTGTAAAAGTCTTTCCCCTAGTCACTAGATACATCCTTCCCAATCTTCAAATCTGATAATCTGAATATCTAAATATCTTTTTCTACAACCATGAACCTGAATAATTTTACTATCAAGTCGCAGGAGGCCATTCAAAAAGCCCAGGAGATTGCCCTATCGCGCCAACATCAGGCTATCGAGAAATGCCATCTCTTGAAAGGCATCATCTCTGTGGATGAAAATGTTACTCCTTATCTTTTCAAGAAGTTGGAGGTGAATCTGCCTCGGCTCTCGCAGCAGGTGGATGCGCTTTTGGAAAAATTGCCTCGAGTGAACGGTGGAAGTCAGTATCTTTCCAACGATGCCAATCAGGTGTTTGTAAAAGCTTCGCAACTTGCCACCGAGATGAACGATGATTTCGTCTCCATCGAACATCTGCTCATCGCGCTTTTGTCGGGCAACGATCCTACCGCTCAGGCGCTCAAGGCCGCCGGAGTGGGGGAGAAGGCTTTGCGTACCGCCGTGGCTGACCTTCGCAAAGGCAGCAAGGTGGGTAGCCAGAGTGCCGAGGAAAGCTACAATGCCCTTAACAAATATGCCAAGAACCTCAATCAGTTGGCGCAAGCGGGAAAACTTGATCCTGTTATCGGCCGTGACGAGGAAATTCGTCGTGTGCTTCAGATTCTTTCCCGCCGCACCAAGAACAACCCCATACTTATCGGCGAGCCTGGCGTGGGTAAGACTGCTATCGCTGAAGGCCTTGCCCATCGTATCGTGAGCGGCGATGTTCCCGAAAACCTCAAATCCAAGACTCTTTTCAGTCTCGATATGGGTGCGCTCATCGCTGGCGCCAAGTACAAGGGCGAGTTTGAGGAGCGTCTCAAGAGCGTTATCCGCGAAATCAACGAGGCCGACGGCGAAATCATCCTTTTCATCGACGAAATCCATACGCTTGTAGGTGCTGGTGGCGGTGAGGGCGCCATGGATGCCGCCAACATCCTCAAGCCTGCATTGGCGCGTGGCGAACTGCGTGCCATTGGTGCCACTACGCTTGCCGAGTATCAGAAGTATTTCGAAAAGGACAAGGCGCTTGAACGTCGTTTCCAGAGTGTGCTTATCGACGAACCCGACGTTCCCGATACCATCTCCATTCTCCGTGGGTTGAAGGAGCGTTACGAGGTGCATCACAAGGTGCGTATCAAAGACGAGGCGATCATCGCTGCCGCCGAACTGAGCAACCGCTACATTTCTGACCGCTTTTTGCCCGACAAGGCCATCGATCTCATCGACGAGGCTGCAGCACGGCTACGTATGGAGATTGACTCCGTCCCAGAGGAATTGGACGAGTTGGAACGCAAAATCCGTCAACTCGAGATTGAGCGCGAGGCAATCAAGCGAGAAAACGATACCGACAAGCTTGAATCTCTTGCCCGTGAAATCGGTCAGCTCTCCGAACAGCGCAGTCAGATGAAGGCGCGTTGGCAGAACGAGAAATCCATCGTGGAGCAAATCCAGCAGGAGGTCAAGAACATTGAGTCTTACAAGTTCGAAGCCGAGCAGGCGGAACGATCTGGCGACTATGGTCGTGTGGCGGAACTTCGCTACGGACGCATCAAGGAGGCTGAAAATCATGTCGAACAACTCAAAGTGCAGCTTCGTGCCATGCAGGCCGACAATGCAATGATCAACGAGGAGGTTGACAGTGAGCAGATTGCCGAAATTGTCTCCAAGTGGACGGGCATCCCCGTCACTCGTATGCTCCAGAGCGAACGTGAGAAGCTCCTCTCGCTCGAATCTGAACTCCACAAACGTGTGGTCGGTCAAGACGAAGCCATCGCTACTGTTGCGAATGCCATCCGCCGCAGCCGCACGGGTCTCAGCGACCTCCACCGTCCCATCGGCTCTTTTCTCTTCCTCGGCACTACGGGTGTGGGCAAGACGGAACTTGCCAAGACTCTTGCCGAGACGCTCTTTGACGATGAGGAGATGATGGTGCGCATTGATATGAGCGAATACCAGGAGTCGCACAGCATCACCCGCCTTATCGGAGCGCCTCCGGGATATGTGGGCTACGACGAAAGTGGCCAGCTTACCGAGGCGGTGCGTCGCAAACCTTACAGCATCGTACTCTTCGACGAAATCGAAAAGGCGCACCCAGACGTATTTAACACGCTCCTTCAAGTGCTTGAGGATGGGCGTCTTACCGACAACAAGGGCCGCACGGCTGATTTTCGCAACACGATTATCATCATGACCTCCAACATTGGAAGCGACATCATCCGTGAACGTCTCGACTCTTTTGAGGAACTCTCTGAATACGATCTTGAAGAAACCAAACAGCAGGTCCTCAATCTTTTGAAAAAGACCGTCCGCCCAGAATTTCTCAATCGTATAGACGAGACTGTGATGTTCCGTCCGCTGTCGCAGAAGCAGATTGTGGGGGTTGTCAAGATTCAGCTCGCCCAGCTTGCCAAGACTTTGGAAAAGAACGAAATACTTATCACAGCTACCCCAGAGGCTGTCAATCAGTTGGCTGCTGTAGGATTCGATCCCGCCATTGGTGCGCGTCCTGTCAAACGTGTCATCCAGAGAATGATTCTCAATCCTTTGTCGCAGCAACTGCTTGAGGAAAAAATCAATCCAAAGGACGACATCGTCATTGACGCAATCGACAACCAGTTCGTTTTTTACAATCCTCAACAGGTACTCCGTAATACATGATTCAAAACATCAAACATGCACTTTCTTGATTTGTGTCGAGCAAAAATGCAAGGTCCTAAGACTTTGCATTTTTGCTTTTTATTGTATCTTTGTCTTTTCTTGCATACAATAATGAAGGGACAAGAAGGTTGTCGTAACGGTGAATGACAATCTGGTGAATATCGAGCAGTGCGACTATTCTCGGTTGACAATGTATTTCAACGACGAATTTGTAGATTTGGACAATCCCATAAAGGTTACCAAAGGCGAAGAAATCCTTTTTGAAGGCACTTTGCCACGCCACGAATCGGTAATTCGCAAGACGCTCTCTCAACGCAACGACCTAAGCTATATGTTTGATTGCGAACTTACTGTGAAAATTGAGAATTGATTCTCGATTTTAGAAAGCCACACCAATTCTAAACCCGGCGGTGAAAGCGATATGTCCGTCGGTGGGGAAGAGCATGAAACTGTGATAGTAATTGTTTGTCGCTACGTCGCCGTTGGACGGACCGAGTCCTGTATATACATCAAACAGAAACCATTTGTAAATAATCTGATAGCCAACCTCGGCCAAGAGTGCCCATCGATTGACGTGCTGGGTCGTGACGATGGTCTGTTCGGGGTCGGTATAGTCGAAATTGGCATAGACAAATTCTGGCTTCACGTACAGTCCAGCCAAGACCATATCGTGGAATGGGCTAAGATTCCATTTATAGGCTGCCTTGAAGAGCAGACCATCGGGGTTGGCGTCGTTCATTATGTCCCAACCCCAACCCACTACGCCAAGTGTGAGTTCGGCGCTGTTGTGAGTGCCTATGGCACGTTCGTATGTGAATCGAGAAGAGCCGCTTCCAAGAGATAACAGCGTGATTTTTAGGTCGTTTTTAGGTTCGTTTTGCGCTATGCAAGGTAGGAAGGCCATTAGTGCCACTCCTAGGAGGCAAAGTCGTTTGAGCATTTCGAGATTAGTGGATTTGTGGATTTGAGATTTTGAAATTAAACTAGGCAGGCATCGAGTTGGCGTATGATTTCTTCTTTGTCCATTTTCTGCCCGATAAACACGATTTTCTGCATGCGGTCGCCGTAGTCTTCGTCCCAGTCGTGAACCAGCATCGGCTCACGTTGCATCATATCAATTAGTTCGTCTTCAGGCATTGTGGCATACCATTGTCCTGCCTCTTTGAGTTTTTTCTGCACACCGGCTTGCTCGAAAAGGTACGACATGTCGATGTCGTCGTCGAAATAGCATACACCTTTGGCGCGGATGACGCTCTTGGGCCAGTTGAGATTTACAAATCGGTCAAACAACCCTAGGTCGAAGGCTTGGCGGCGATAATAGACAAATGTCCCGATGCCGTATTCCTCCACCTCGCCGCCTTCATGGTCGTGATGATGGTGGTGGTGATGTCCTTCGTGTTCGTCATCTTCATCGTGGTGATGATGTTCGTGTTCGTCATCATCGTGATGGTGGTGATGTACTTCGTGTTCGTTGTCCTCGTCGTGATGGTGATGATGGTGATCCTCTTCTTCTTGTTCGTAGTGGATGTATGGGTTCTTGGCCTCAAAATCCTCTTCTTCAGTGGTCATTCGTTCAATTTCCTTCACCCATCCTGCCGATCCCGAAGTCTCGTTGTAGCTGAACAGTCCAGTGAAAGTAATCTTTCGAATGTCTAAATCGGCATAGTCGGTTTCGATGATTTTTGCGTCGGGGTTGAGTTGAAGGATTATTTGGCGCAGACGCTCTTTTTCGGTTGCGGAAACCTCGGAAACCTTGTTGAGCATCACGATGTTACAGAATTCAATCTGTTCAATGAGCAAACGTTCGATGTCCTCTTCGCCGATGTCGTTGCGTGTGAGTCCTTCGCCACAATTGAACTCGCTCTGCATACGCAAGGCGTCCACCACAGTAACGATGCAGTCGAGCGAGGGGATGCCAAATTGTGTATATTGCTCGCCCAGTTGCGGAATGGAACAGATGGTGCGGGCGATGGGTTCGGGTTCGCAGATTCCGCTCGCCTCAATGACGATGTAGTCGAACCGTTCCTGCTTGACAATGTCGTTCAGTTGTTCGATAAGGTCCATCTTCAGGGTGCAGCAGATGCAGCCGTTTTGCAAGGCCACGAGGCTCTCGTCTTTCTGTCCTACGATGCCCTCTTTCTGAATCAAGGAAGCGTCAATGTTTATTTCTCCTATGTCGTTGACTATTACTGCGAAACGAATGCCTTTCTTGTTGGCGAGAATATGGTTGACCAAGGTGGTCTTGCCGCTTCCGAGATAGCCGGTAAGTAGCAGCACGGGAATGCGATGAATGTTTGTATGCATTTTTTATTGAGATTTTTTTGTAAGATAGATTTGGTCTCTGATCACAAATCACAGCTATAATAACAATATTTATGAAAGTTTATTGTGTAATGATTGATGTTTGCGAGCGTCGCAAAGCGCTGTTTTATTGATTTGTTGGTTCGAGTCTTGAATATTCCGAATTTTTTTCGTAATTTTGAAACGTGATAATTGTTTATTAAAAAGATGGAAAACTACATAGTATCAGCTCGTAAGTACCGTCCAACTACATTCGAAAGTGTCGTCGGACAACAGCATATTACTACCACTTTGAAGAATGCCATCAAGTCGGGACATCTGGCTCAGGCTTTCTTGTTCTGTGGTCCGCGTGGCGTGGGCAAGACCACATGCGCCCGTATCTTGGCAAAGACAATCAACTGTACCAATCCTACCGAAAACATGGAGGCGTGCAATGAATGCGAGAGCTGTCGTTCTTTCAACGAAAACACTTCTATGAACATTTTCGAGTTGGATGCGGCTTCGAACAATTCGGTAGATGACATCCGAGAGCTGGTCCAGCAGGTGAATATCCCTCCCCAAACGGGTCGCTACAAAGTATATATCATCGATGAGGTTCACATGTTGAGTTCTGCGGCTTTCAACGCTTTCCTCAAAACGCTTGAGGAACCTCCTTCATACGCTAAATTCATCTTGGCAACCACCGAGAAGCATAAGATTATTCCCACCATTCTTTCTCGTTGTCAAATATTTGATTTCAAACGTATTGATACAGAAGATATCATCAACCACTTGAAGTACGTCGCAGAACAGGAACACATCCAATACGAGCCTGAAGCGCTTGCACTCATCGCTCGTGTGGCGGAAGGCGGTTTGCGCGACGCGCTCTCCACTTTCGACCAGTTGGTGAACTTTACTCAAGGCAATCTCACGCGGAAACTTTGTCTGCAAAATCTCAACATACTTGATACTGAATGCTATTTCTCTTTGGTTGACGCTTTCCTTAAAGGCGACATCAGCAGTTCGCTGCTTCAATATCAGGATGTTATCAATCATGGTTTCAACGGACAGCATTTCCTTACGGGACTTTGCGAACATCTGCGCAACCTTATGGTGTCGCTCGACCCTGCAACCCACAAGTTGATGGAGGTCTCTCCGAACGAACGCATTCATTTTGGCGAACAGGCCGTTACATGTGGTCTGCCTTTCTTGCTTAAAATGCTTGATATGGCGAGCGATTACGAGTATCGTTATCGTGACGCCAACAACAAGAAACTCTTTGTTGAAATCTGCTTGATGAAACTGGCTTCGCTGCGCAAGTCAATGCAACAGCCTACATAGATAGCAAGAGCGCCACAAG
>JAZUFY010000016.1:0-6209 GCA_045640925.1 Bacteroidales bacterium | reverse complement strand
GAACCCCTACTACAGCTATTCTACCTACGAGACCACCAGCCAGTTGGAGACCAAAGTACGCTTTGTCAACATTCCTGTTGGTTCTACAATTTCTATTTACACAGTTGATGGTACTTTGGTTCGTCGACTTGGACCTACTTCGGGATCTGCTACCACTCTTGACTGGGATTTGCACAACCACAATGGTATTCCTATTGCGGGTGGTGTCTATCTGATTCATGTCAATGCTCCTGGTATTGGTGAACGTGTTATCAAATGGTTTGGTACCATGCGTCCTGTCGACTTGAACTCTTACCAGTTCTAAGCATTGATTGTTAACATTAAAATATGTCAGAAATGAAAAATATATTTAGAATAATTGCTGTTGTAGCCATCACGATGCTGCTGTCTACCGAATCCGTTATGGCCGGTAACGACAATCGTAGAGGTACTCCTGGTGCAACTGAGTTGCTCATTAACCCGTGGGCTCGCAGTACTGGTTGGGGAAGCGTCAGCGTTGCCAATGTGCGCGGTCTCGATGCCTTCTATTCCAATATTGCTGGTCTTTCGTTTATCAACAACATTGAATTCTCCTATTCCAACACTTTCCTCTATGGAGGTAAGAATGGTCTGAATAGCGGCGGTAGTATCAATGCCTTTGGTCTTGGTATCCGTATTTTCGACCAGGGTGTTATGGGTGTTAGTTTGATGGCTGTTGGTTTTGGTGATATTGATGTTACTACTGTGGAGAGTCCTGAGCCTATCAATGGTACTTTCTCTCCCACTTTGATGAACATCAACATTGCTTACGCTCACTCTTTCACCAACACTATTCATGGTGGTGTCAATATTAAAATCATCAGTGAGTCGACCGATAATATCTCCGGTTCTGGTTTCGCTGTTGATGCCGGTATCCAGTACGTTACTGGTGCTGATGATGAGTTGAAATTCGGTATCAGTTTGAAGAACTGGGGCCCTGCAATGAGTTTTGGCGGTACGGGTATGTCCTTTACCTTCATCAATGCTGCCTCCAACAATATGACTGCCGAATATCGTTCTGCCGAAATGGAATTGCCGACTTGCTTGAACATTGGTTTAGCTTACGACTTCCTTTTCGAAACTTGGAGTCAGAGACTCACTCTTGCTGCTGCTTTTAACTCGAATGCATTCATGAAAGACAACTTTACTCTTGGTTTAGAGTATAGCATGTTCAACATTTTCACCATGCGTTGTGGTTATGTTTGGCAAACCGATATCTTCAGCGAGAGCAATCGCACCACGGCCAACACTGGTCTTTGTGCTGGTGCCTCGTTCGATATTCCTCTTGCCAAGAAGGGTAGCGACAGCAAAACAGGTCTTTCGATTGACTACTCCTATCGCTCGTCTGCAAATCTCAAAGGTTCACACTCCATCGGAGCTACTTTCAGATTCTAAGAGTTGATAGATTATATGAAAGATTAGGAAAGGCTTTCCAAAGCCTTTCCTAATTTTTAAACACTCTCAATAAAATCATCATTATGCCAGAAATTAAATATTATAGTGAAGATGGTCTTCAGAAGCTGAAGGATGAATTGCATCACCTGATTGCTGTTGAAAGACCGGCAGCAGCTGCTGCTATTGCTGAGGCTCGCGATAAAGGCGACCTCTCAGAGAATGCCGAGTATGATGCGGCTAAGGAGGCTCAAGGTCATTTGGAAGCCCGTATCACCAAGCTCCAATTATTAGTTGCCAATGCTCGCTTGCTCGATGAATCTAAGATTGACACTTCGAAGGTTTTGCTCCTCTCCAAAATTACTATTAAAAATATTAAGAATGGAATGAAGCAAGTCTACACCATTGTCCCTGAAAGCGAAGCCAATTTGAAACAGGCCAAGATTTCAGTTACTTCTCCTTTCGCCCAGGCTTTTTTAGGCAAGAAAGCTGGCGACAAGGTCGATGTTGTGGTGCCTGCGGGTACTATGCAGTTCGAAATTCTCTCAATTGAAAGATAAATCCGGTATGTAAAGAATAGAGACCTCTTTAACAAGAGGCCTCTATTTTTGTATTATTTCCCATGCTCAACTTTTTACAATCATACGGCCTTTGGGGATTGTTTTTAGGCTCATTCTTGGCTGCCACTGTTGTCCCTTTTTCATCCGATGTGCTCTATGCTGGTGTCCTTTTGGCGGGTTGCAATCCTGTTGCATGTCTTATAGTCGGCACCTTGGGCAACTGGATAGGCGGTTTGACCTCCTTTGGTATTGGCTGGTTGGGCAAATGGGAATGGATAGAAAAGTGGTTTCATGTTAAAAAAGAGACATTAGAAAAACAGCGCAACCGTATTGACCGTTTGGGTGTATGGCTTGCTTTGTTCACTTGGCTTCCTTTTGTGGGCGATGTTTTTGCCATAGCATTGGGGTTCTATCGCCTTTCGCCGGTCAAATGTGGCTTGTTTATGCTTATAGGCAAACTCCTTCGTTTCCTCGGGTGGACACTCCTGTTCTATTATGCAGGCTGGAGCCTTTAGCCCTTCAATAAAAAAAAGCGGCCATAAGCCGCTTTATATCCCATTAGATAGCCTCATTTCTATTTGAAGTGGGCATATATCTCCGAGGCCAATTTCTGCATCTCTGCGGGCTCCATTTTGATGTGATGATGAAAATCCAAGTCGCCTTCCGATTGAAGCGGCATAAGGTGAATGTGTGCGTGTGGAACATCCAATCCTAACACAGCCACACCGACCTTGGTGCAAGGGCATACCTCTTTGAGTGCCTTGGCCACCCTTTTGGCAAAGAGTTGGAGCTCGGCATAGAGTTCGTCATCCAGGTCAAAAAGGTAGTCCACCTCTTTCTTGGGAATGCAGAGCACATGTCCTTTGACCACGGGGTTGATATCCAAAAAAGCAAAGCAGTTTTCTGTCTCTGCCACCTTGTAGCAAGGTATTTCTCCTGCCACGATTCTTGAAAAAATTGATGCCATATTATCAGGTTATTAATTGTTGTAGACAAATGTTCCGTTCTCGGTCGACACAGTGACCTGAGGGCCTTGGTTAGCCTCCACATGGCCTATGATCTGAGCCTCCACATTGAAACTCTTTGAAATCTCGATAATCCCTTTGGCCGTCTCTTCATCGGTGTATATCTCCATACGATGACCCATATTGAACACCTTGTACATCTCCTTCCAATCCGTGCCGCTTTCCTGGTGGATCATTTTGAACAGCGGGGGCACAGGGAATAGATTATCCTTCACCACATGCAGATTGTCGATAAAGTGCAGCACCTTTGTCTGAGCACCGCCGCTGCAATGAATCATACCGCTGATCTTGGGGCGATAATCGTCCAGCACCTTGCGTATGATGGGGGCGTAAGTGCGGGTGGGGGAGAGGACCATTTTGCCGGCATCCACACCCTTCACCTCTGTGGCGTCCGTGAGCCTCTTCGAGCCGCAATACACCACCTCTTGAGGCAGATTGTGGTCATAGCTCATAGGATAGTTCTCTGCGTAGAATTTCGAGAACACATCGTGTCTTGCCGAGGTCAGGCCGTTGCTGCCCATACCGCCGTTGTATTCGGTCTCATAGCTGGCTTGGCCGTAGGAGGCGAGGCCCACAATCACGTTTCCGGCGTGTATGTTGCCATTGTCCACCACATCGGCTCTGCGCATACGGGCGGTAACGGTGGAGTCCACGATAATCGTGCGCACCAAGTCTCCCACATCGGCTGTCTCGCCGCCTGTGAGGTATATGCCTATACCCAGGTCGCGCATCTGCTGCAGGAACTCTTCTGTGCCATTGATAACGGCGCTGATAACCTCGCCGGGCACCAGGTTCTTGTTTCTTCCTATGGTGGACGAAAGCAGTATATTGTCCACGGCACCCACACACAGCAGGTCGTCCAGGTTCATCACCACGGCGTCTATGGCTATGCCCTTCCACACACTCAGGTCGCCCGTCTCTTTCCAGTACAGGTATGCCAGCGACGATTTTGTGCCCGCACCATCGGCGTGCATGATGTTGCAATAATCTGCATCACCTCCCACAAAGTCGGGGATGATTTTGCAGAATGCCTTGGGGAAAAGCCCCTTGTCGATATTCTTGATGGCGTTGTGCACATCTTCTTTCGAAGCGGAAACTCCGCGGAGGTTGTATTTTAAAGTATCCATAATACGGTTGTTTTTTCTATTTAGTATTCTCACCCAAAGTCTCTGCGGCCTTCACACTATTGTCTATGGCCTCGGAAACATTGATCACATAGTCGCCCAATTTCTCATACAGGGCATACAGGCTGCTGTATGCGTTGCCGATGGCGAAATCATACACCCCGAGTTTCAGCGCGTCCAAGTGGCGTGCGCGTAGCACATCGCGGTAATGGTTTATGGCCTCCTCGGCAGTGTAGGCCCCTTCGAGGTTGATATTGTCGTACTCGCTGTTGATGTTCTTGTCCATCACATCCAGCGCCTGCTGCACCAGGTCGGTCATGTGGCTCAGGTTGTCGTTGAGCCCCTGGTCGAAATGCACAGCCGTCTCGCGTTTGTTCTTGCGCGTCATGGCAATCTGATATATCGTGTCGCCTATGCTCTCCAGGTTGTCCACAATGCGCAGCATCGACGAAATCTTCCTCGAACCCTCCTTCGAAAGGTCACCCTCCGAAGTCTTGGTCAGGTATTTCGAAATCTCCATCTCCATACGGTCGGTTATCCCCTCATACTTCTCAATTCGCTGCACCGTTTTGTCAAATTCCTCGTCATCTTTTGCCGTGCGAAGAACGGGGAGAAAAGTATACATCCGCAACACACGTTTCGAAAAGTTCTCAATCTCCTTCTGGGCGGCCTCGATATTGAGCTCGGCGGTATTCGTAAAGCCTCCGCTGATGAACCTCAGGCGGAACTCGTCCTCGCTCTCCTCGCTCGAAGGCTTCACCATCCAATTCACCACCTTGATAAACTGCGGTATGAAGAACGAGAGGATGAACGTGTTAATCACGTTGAAGAACGTGTGGAATATTGTTATGGCCAGCGGTATCTGAGCCACAGGCAGCAAAGCGTAGTCAAACGAGGCCTCCGTGCCGCTGAACTTCTCGGCCAGGTAGGCAATAAGGTTCAACTCGGGATACAGCACCAGCAGCGTCAGTATGGTGCCCACCATATTGAACACAAAGTGGGCCCTGGCGGCCTTCTTGCCCGAAGTGTTCGCCACCATGGCGGCAATATTGGCCGTGAGGGTGGTGCCGATGTTCTGACCCATGATTATCGCCACGGCAATATCGAACCCTATCCAGCCGTTGGCAGTCATAATCAGCGTTATGGCCATCACCGCCGACGAAGCCTGTATCAGCACCGTGAGCAGGGCGCCCACCACAATAAAAATCAATATCGATCCGAACCCCCAGTCGCTCCAGCTGTGCATCGCGTTTAGCACGGCGGGATACTGCGTCAGGTCGGGCATAGCGTCCTGCAAGAATTGAAGGCCCACCATCAAGATGCCGAAACCTATCACGAACTCGCTGATCGACTTCATCTTGTCGCCCTTCATCAGCATAAACGGCGAAGCTATGGCGAAGATAATCATCGGAAAGACAAACTTCTCCATGCCGCCCCCCATGCCGAGGAGAATGATCCACGAGGTTACCGTCGTGCCTATATTGGCACCCATCACCACCGCTATGGCTCCCGCCAGCGTGAGCAGCCCCGAGTTCACGAAACTCACCACCATCACCGTCGTGGCAGTCGACGACTGTATGGCCGCCGTCACCGCTGTGCCCGTGATGATGCCTCGCACAGGACTGTTGGTCATCTTGCCCATAATGCTGCGCATCTTGCCGCCTGCCACCTTCTGCAAACCCTCGCTCATCAGTTTCATACCATAGATGAACACCACCAAGGCACCCGCGAACTTAATAATTATCAATAATATGTCAATAAAACTCATTTAATCTATGTATCTATATAAATATGCAAATATACAACCATTTTTCCGTTTATCGTCAAAAAAGTTTTCAACTTTTGTTGAAACGAACCAAAAATAGGCTCACACCCCTCCCCTCAAACATCCCGAAACCAAGTTTTTGGATGAAGAATGTGTAACAACGAAGAGTTATTAATTATGTTTAGGTGGGTTCTATAAATTCAACGTATGAGGATAATGAAAGATAAAATACTTTTCTGCGATTTCGGGCGCTTTTCGGCATCTTGCTGTTTATCACTCGGTCACGTAGCCCGCTACGCTCCCTCGTTCTGCACAGCAACCTGCT
>JAZUFY010000015.1:0-9017 GCA_045640925.1 Bacteroidales bacterium | reverse complement strand
CTCCTTGTCGATAAAGGTGATGTCGGTGATGGGCGACTGAGGCTGGAGCAGGTCGGTGAGGAAGGCCTGCATGATTTCCTTGTCTCCAAAAATCTTCTTGAAGCCGAAATCTGTCAGCGGGTTGATGTAGCGTCCGTCGGTGTAAGAGTGTCTGTCGTTCATGGATATTGTCAGTTTTTTATATATAACGAGCCTGCGGACATATTATTGTGTTGCGATATATTTTTTGTACCGTCAAAATTTGAGTCGCATTTGGATGCGCCATTGCTGGCGGTGAGGGGCGTTGATTAGATCGTAGCTGGATCCGAAGTCGTCGCGGTTGCTGTATTGGGTGATGGCATATTTGATGCCGATGTTCCAATGTTTGCTGATGTCGTATTTTGCCAGCAGATAGAAGCGGTAGCCTTCGTCGAGATATGAGGTGGAGTTGTATTGGTAGATGAAGTCGCTTTCCACGGTATAGAGCCGTGCTTCGTAGTCTTTGACGTTAAAGAGGGCGATACGGGCCGCTATGGTGAGGGGCAGACGTTGGGGGTGGTATTGCAAGTCTTGGTAAAAGAGCATGCCGAAGTCGGGCTGGGTGACATCGCCCCGATAGTGGGCGTAGGCTATGCGGGTGACGGTTTTCCATGCCCCGAAGGTGTATTCTATATCGCCTTGCAGCTGGTGCCGATAGGTTTTTTCCAAGAGGTATGCACCATTGATTTGGGTTGTAGGGGTGACGTTGCGGTCGCAATCCTTGTAGCGGTAGCGCAGGTTGAAGGAGAGGCCTTTGATGCGGCTGAGGGGGTAGGAGAGTGTCACGCGGTATTCTTGTCCGTTGCTGGGAGCATAGACGAGGTATTTTATATGGGGGAAGCGGAACCAGTCGGCCTGCATGGTGGCTGTGAGGCCCCAGAGCAGATGCCCTTGGTAGTTGAGGCCGAAGCCTGTTTCGTTTTGAGGGGTGCTGTTTTTGCCCAAAGCGCTGGCGTGGAGGTTGTGGTAGGTGGGGGAATAGTGTCTGAGTTGTGCGCTGGCGCGGTGGTTGCTGTTTATGGCGAACTCTGCCCCGAGAATCATGGCAGGGCTGATATTGCCGCTATCGGAGCAGTCGTTGTAGCATATTGCGGCTTCGCCGAAGAGGAGTAGCCGTCGAAGTCGATAGGTGGCGTCGATGCCGCTGTTGAAATTGCGGTCGCCGTGAAAATAGTTGTCGTTGTAGACGTATGTGGCGGGTATGATTTCTTTGTTGAGCAGCATGGCCGAGGCGGAGAGCCCTATGCGCAGGTGGGTGTTGTGGTATTCCAGATGGCCGCCGAGGAGGTGCTCGTCCAATTGTTTTTCTTTGGCTATCTCGGTTTGAGTGCGGTGGTATCCCGAGTTGTAGATGCTTTGCACCCAATTGATGGAGCTATCTCTTGCGGCGTTGCGTGGAAGGGTGGCATCGCGGCTGACGTAGGAGTAGAGCAGCGTCAAATCCCATTTGGGCGAGAGCGCCAGGGTGGTGCCTAACCCTCGCAGGTAGCCGTATTCGGTAAAAGCCCCGCTGGGTCGCAGTCCTGGGGCATGGCGGCATATCCCTGTGCCGAAAGCGTTGCGGGAGCCGAAACCCGACCACAGCGTCAGCCCTTGTCCGAACTGGGCATGGAATTGGCCCACCACGAGGCGGCGAACCTTTTTGCCGAGGTCGTTGATGAGGAGGCTGTAGCCGTAGAAATCAAAGCCTTGTTTTTGGCTTCCAGTAAAAAAAGCCTCGCCAGGGTCTTTGTCGCCCGAGAGTTGCAGTTTGATTCGGTCTTTATAGTTGTAGCTGTATCGCCACATCAGTCTTAGGTTGTTGCCTTCATAGATGCTGTCGCGGTAGCCACGGGCCTGTTCGATGGTTCCCGAGCTGCCTGTTACGAGGTTGTGCCGACCGTGGGAGAGGAGTTCTGTGAAAGTGGGTTTGTGATGGGTTTCGAGGGCTGCAGCGGTGACCAAGGGTCGAAGCAGCTCCACCGTGATGCTGTCGAAGCCGTTGATGCTGTAGAGTTCTTCGAGGCTGAGCAGGGGGCCGTATAAGGCGATATAGGCCCGCAGTGCCTCGCGTTGCAGGGTGGTGATGAAAGGGAAATCTTGCAACAGCTGCGAGGTGTCGTTGATATTGGCAGGGGTGTCGTGGTAATTCTCATACAGTTCCAATAACTCATCCACGGCATCATCGTCGCCTTCTTCGGCCCATAGTTCGATATATTCCCGCCAATTGTAGGGCATAATTTCCTGTGCATTGCCAAGCAAAGGGAATAGGAGGCACAATATCAGCACGAGTTTCTTCATGGCAGCGTGGCAATAATGGGCAGGTGGTCGCTATAGCCTCCGAGGTATCTCATGCCCAAATAGGTGCGGAAAGGCTTTTTGCCAAGGTGTTTGGGGTCGTCGGAGAGCATAAAATCGGGCGAAAATATTTCTACGGGGAGTTCTCGGTTTGAGATAAACTGGTCGATGTAGGACCAGCTGTCCTGATATTTGTACGAGCCTGTTCCTTTGGGCAGCGAGGCCATAAGGTTGTAGAAACCGCTACTGTTGCGGTTGCTGCGACCAAAGCCGAGCCCTTTGCTGATGGCCTCCTCCTCGGGTGAGGCGTTGAAGTCGCCCATGGCAAGTATCAGGGCATCGGGGTGCGAACGTTGTAGGCTGTCCATAAGGTAACGCAGGCGATAGGCTATGGCGAGTCGTTGTTGGTCGGCGAAGGCTCCTCCCAGTTTCGATGGCCAGTGATTCACCAAAAGGTAGCAGGTGTCGTTGTCGAGGATGCCCCCGACCATGAGTATGTCGCGGGTGTAGAACTCGGCATTGCTGTCCGAAACGCATATTTGCTGGGTTTCAAGCAGATGAAAAATCTTCTCGCGGTACAATAAGGCACAATCTGCACCTCTTGGATTGGGCGATTCGAAGTGGACAAAGTTGTAGCCTTTTTTCCGCAAAGGGGTGCCGAGACATAAGTCGCGCAGCACTCGGTCGTTTTCCACCTCGGCAAGCCCTACTGCTACGGGCCATTTCATGGCGGCGATTATCTTGTATATCTTGTTGCGTTTGTCGGCATAGCGTTTCGGGGTCCAGTGATTATCTCCCGAAGGGGTGAAGGCATAATCGTCTTTCAGGGTGTCGTGTTGGGTGTCGAAGTAGTTTTCGCAATTCCAAAAGGCGATGGTTTTATTAAAAGACTCTTGTCCTCGGCAGATGGTATTGCTGAGGACAAGGGCTAAAAGTATCAGAATAGGGCATATCCGTCTCATCCGAGGACGGCTTTCATCTCGGCATCGTTGCGGTAGGTCATCTGGCGGAAGAGGTTCTTGTCGTCTTTTTCGCGGGTGATGCGCACTTGGTCGGCAACATATTGACGGATGGTGGCATAACGTTGGAGGTATTGCTGCCACTGTTCTTCGGTCAGGGTGCGGCACAACGAAAGGTCGCAGAGCACATGGTAGGCATGGCGGCGGCACTGCTCGGGATAGGCTTCCCACAAACTGTCGAAACGGGCGTGGATCTCGTCCCAGGTGTTGATCTCGCCACTTTCTATCTGGCGCATCAGTTCGTCGAGGTCGCGCTGCGAGACGAGTTGTCCTCCCAAATTGGCCCACTCGCGTACACGCTCGCCTTCGCCCAGTTCGGCAGAGGGAATGGGGGCGTTGCTTTCACCAGCGGTGAGCACATTCATGGCGTAATACACCAGCATGTCCTCGTAGGCCTGATAACCTTTTGCGGCTTTGTTCACCACTACTTTGCGTTTGCCTTTCTCCATGCCGTAGGCCAAGACTTCGACCTTTTCCTTGTCTCCGTCGAATTGCAGATAGGCCTGCTCGGTCCAATATTTGATGAGTTGGCGGCCATTGATGATCTCTTCGGCTGTGTCGGGTGCCAGGGGGTCGAAAACGATGTGCTGAGCCTTTTTCTTGCGTTTGTCGCGTTTGGCAAACTTGGTTTGATTGCGGTTGAGGGCATACATGTTGTACATCCACCAATAGGCGGGCATGACCTCGAGGCGGCCTTTGCTCTCGTTGTTGCTGACCAATGCGAAGGGGAGGGTGATGCTGAGTTCGGCAGGGTAGGCGCCTTTGGCCAGCAGCGTGTAGGAGGCGAAACTGGAGGAATGTTTCAAACTGGTGCAGAGACCTGGCCAGAAGCCGCGACCTGCCACAATCTCGTTGTCGGCGGTGCGGCCATTGTGGTTGGATCCCACGGTGCATCCTGCCGCCAAGTTGCTCTGTCCCATCACCACGGAGGCGATGAGGAACGAATTGTTGTGGTGCTGTTCGTGAGCGGGGAAGATGATGTTGTTGCCCACCTCGCAGCGGGCGATGGTGGAGTTGTCGCCCACGACGGTGTCGTTGAGCCTCACACCAAATTCGAGGTGGACATGTTCGCCCAAAAGGAAACGGGCGGCAATGCAGCCGTATTCGCAGCAGCAGCCATAGCCCACCACACCGTCAGTCAGCACGATGCAGTCCTCTATGCGTGTGGGTGCCTCTTGGTCGGAGAGTACGGCCACGTTGTGTATGGTGCGGGTGTTCTTGATGACGCAGTGGCTGCCCACATGGCCGTAAGAACCCTCCTCGGTGGCCAGACGTTGGCGTGTCATGGCCTCCAAACGCTCCACCATCTTGCCGTGGTCGCGGTATTTTGCCCAAAGGTAGGCATCGCCGATGGTCATACCGCTGAAGGGCATGATGCGGCGGCCTCCATTCTCGTTCATAGGCTCAATCCAAGGATAGTCGTTTCCCAGATTGGGCACAGTGGAGGTCATCTCGTCGATGTTGAACAACAGGCAGTTGTCGCCTATCGTATAGTTGGAGATCATACGCACATTGTGGATGGCGCAGTGGCTTCCGATAGTTGCGTCGGACAACATGCTGCCATAGATACCTTCCGGCAAGCGGAGGTCGCCATCGTGCACATAGCCTTGCTCCATAGCGCCCAGCCACACACGGCCCATAAAGACATTGTTGCGGCAGAGTTTCGGGTTGAAAGGATTGCACACTTGTACCTGGTTCCAATCTTCGGCACTGTTGCCCAAAGATTCAAGAAGGTCGACTTCATCTTTTGTCAAGTTTCGGAAGGTGTTCGGTTTCATAAGACGATAATGAATATGATGGATAATAATAATTTGCAAAGGTACACATTTTTTTTGAATCTCAAGGAAAAAACTTCTCCGAAAAATGTGTAATCTTCACAAGAAAGCATTTATTTTCAAAAAAATGAGTATATTTGCAGTGTTTATTTTGAATGAAATATGATGTAGAATTATTGAGTAATAAACATGTATATTATTTTCTTGGGAATAAGAGATTACTAATTTATGGTGGTATTATACCACCCAACAAAGGTGGTACAGCGATTATTGAACATGCAAGAAATAACAAAATAAGGTATATTGTGTCAACCTTTAATAGTGAAATCTTGCAAAAAATGAAATAGCTGAAGTATGAAGACATTGGACGAAATAATGCGAAAATGGCAATCGTTGCAACCTTTATCAGCGCGTGACCGCGAAATGCTGAGCCGTAGGTTTACGATTGACTTTAATTACAATAGTAACCACATTGAGGGTAATACGCTGACGTATGGACAGACGGAAATACTCTTGCTATTTGGCAAAATAGTGGGGGAGGCAGAGGTGCGGGATGTGCAGGAAATGGCTGCCAGCAATGTGGGGTTGAAGATGATGACGGAGGAGGCGAAGTTGAGCGATGTGCCTCTCACACAGTCGTTCATCCGTACATTGCATAAGACTTTGCTTCGAGAGGATTATACCGTATATCGCACATTGCCAGGAGGTGTGCAGACGAGTTATGTAATTCATGCAGGACAGTACAAGACACGTCCAAACTCTGTCATCACACGTTATGGTGACCGATTTGAGTATGCTTCGCCAGAGGAGACACCGGCGTTGATGACAGACCTTGTGAACTGGTACAACGATGCGGAGAAATCGGGCAAATACACACCCGTGGAACTTGCGGCAATGTTCCATTATCGTTACATCCGTATCCATCCCTTTGAGGATGGAAATGGACGTATAGCTCGTATGATGGTGAACTACATTCTTGCTCGTCACGGCTATCCGATGATTGTAGTTAGAAGTCGTAAAAAAGGTGAATATTTGGATGCTCTTCACAGGACAGACCTTACAGTGGGAGCAATACCTGCCAATGGGGCTCACGCCTCAAAACGTGCCATTCAGCAGTTTCTGACCTATTTTACCAATCTTGTCATAGAGGAAATAGCTTACGATATCAGTTTCCTGACCGAAAGAGGTGATGATGTGTGGTGGTTTGATGGTGAGAGAGTAAAGTTCCGCAGTCACACAACAAGTCAGATGCTCAATATGATGTGCGAAGAACCATCAATTACTATCACATCATTGGCAACAAAACTTGGTATCAGTGTCGCAGCTGTGAACAAGCAATTGCGGACACTCTCAAAGAAAGGTTACATAGCAAGAACAGAAAAGGATGGATCATGGAGAGTGATTGTAACCCCAGCAATTGTTTCGTAAAAAATTTGTGATTAGTGACTTGTGATTAGTGACTTGTGAATAGGAGGCTGCCGCCCAATTTTCAATTTTCAATTCTCAAATCAATAAGGCTGCCGCCCTCCCAGTCACCAATCACTAATCACTATTCACAAAATTGCGTTACTGGTTGAAAAATGACAAGATACAAGATAAATTTTGGATAACTACATGATACTAAATTCCTCCGAGGTATCTTTTAATCCTACAAGGTTCAGCAGATTTTGGAAAGAAAAGGGGTTTCCGATGATTTTTTATGCATTTTTCAAATTTTAACATTTCAAAATGTATCTTGTATCTGGTCATTTTGCAATCAAATGTGCTGTTTTTTGGCGTTTTTTATATATGTATTTATTATATTAATTATTATATATATATATATATATAAATTTTAAATATATGCCGACACTTTGCATTTTGACAAGATACAAGATACATTCGCTGTAACTCACAAGTATACATAGCGTTATAGGTATCTTCGGCAAACGAAATTTTTGAAAAGTATCCTGCATTTGCTCAAAAACAGCCTCTCCCGAGGGTAAAAAACATTGAAAAATCAACAGCAATCTATCAAAAATATCATATTTTCATACTTTTTTTGTCTTTTTTTGTCATTTTTCGTTCGTTTTTGCCCTCAAAAACAGCCTCTCAATTTATGAAGTGAGATGAGATTGAGAATTGAGGGGCGTTTTTTTGACCTGTTTTTGCATCAAAAAAGCTCTAAAACAAGCATTTTTGGTATAAAAGTGTTCGATTTTTGCCCCTTGTGTGTCAAAAAAAACGCTTTTTTTAGTGGTGGGCGTGGTTTAACATTTGTCTTAATCAATGTTAAATTTTTACCTATTCTTGGGTTAAAGGGTAGGTTAATAGTAGGTTAGGGGTAGGTTAATCGTAGGTTAACCCCCATAGCTTGATTTTTGGTTATTATATATGGTACCTATATTTGCTCTACCAATGCGTCAAATGTTAAATCGGAAAGCCATACGCTGACATTTTTTCAGTGTTTTGAAAATTTTTTTCTGCCAAAATGTCATTAATTCAAAAATTATTCGTATCTTTGCAGCGAATTTCACAAACAACCCCGAGTAAGGAACGGGCGAAATTCTGTCGAAATTGCAGCAGCCACTGCAACAGAGGCAAAAACAAAAGCGTTATGGCAAAACTTTACGGTATCAACACTCGTATGCGTGGTTCGGTTGGTGACTGGACTTACGCTCAGTTGCACGGCGAGACCATCGCCAAGCAGAAACTCATCCCCAAGGATGTTCCCACCCGCACCCCGAAGCAGATGAAGGGTCGCGTGCAGCTCCGCAACATTCAGAACCTGTGGTCGGCTTTCACCAACCACCTCAAGCCTTCGTTTGAGGACAAACCCAATCTGTGGAGCGATTTCAACGCCTTCATTTCTGCCAACTTCGGTTTGGTGCATGTGTATCTGGACAAGAGTGAGGCTCGTGGCGGTGGCTGCGTGGTGGCTCCCTATCAGATTACTCGCGGTTCGCTTCCCAGCATCAACGTGAGCGACAGCACCACTGGCAACATCAAGAAAACCGACATCGCTGTTGGCAGCACCTTCGCCATCACTTCGGCAACCACGGTCAAGGATCTCTCCGACGAAATCATTGCCCACAATGCCAACTACAAGAATGGTGACCAGATTGCTGTGTTCATCCTCCGTCAGTTGGTCAATGCTGCCACTGGTGTCCCCTATGTGGTTGTTGAGGCTGAGGCTTTCAATCTCGACACCTCGGACAATGTGACCAAAGTGCGTGACGTTGTCAGCGAGGCTGGTTTCAGCATCGTTGACGAGTGCATCGCTGCCAACAACACCGTCAACGGCGGTATCGTGTGGGTTCACAGCCGTGAGACGCAGAACCGCACCCTCGTGGGTACTCAGTTCATCGTGGTCAGCAACTCTCTGCTTTCTCAGTATCAGACCAAGACCAAGATGAACGAGGCCATCGAAAGCTACGGCGGTACTGACAACATGGATTTCCTCACCCCCAAGGGTAACGAGGACGAAGAGCCGGGCCCCGGCCCTGTGCCTCCCACCGCTGCCACTGTGACCCTCGCCCTTGACCCCGAGGACGCTGGTGCCTACACCATCAATGGTGAGCACGTTGACGTGGGTGCGGAATATGAATACCCCGTGGGTTCTGAACTGGAAATCCACTTTGAGGCTGCCTCTGGCTGGACTTTCGGTGGCTGGAAGAACCGCGAGGAAACTGACCCCGACATCGTTGTGACTATCAGCGGTGACACCACTCTTGAGGCCATCGTTCTTGAAGACTGAGCGCTTGCGCTTAGTTAAGAGTTAAGAGTTAAGAGTTAAGAGTTGGGCGGTAGCCGACGTTTAGTCAAGAGTTGGCTGCCGCCCTCCTATTCACTAATCACTAATCACAAGTCACTAATCACTATTCATCTATGAAACAAGAAAAAATACCGCCATCAACTTGGCACAAAATCATAAAAGCAATAGTTGTTG
>JAZUFY010000014.1:0-5612 GCA_045640925.1 Bacteroidales bacterium | reverse complement strand
CGGCAACTCGGGTGTCAGTGCTGTGCCCGATGCCGCCCGTGTGTCTAACAATGTAGGTTTGGAGTACGACAAGACCAACTATCTGCTCCAACATGCTATGGGTCCCAACGTGGCTGGTGTGGTCGGCTCTGCCGTCGCCGCCGGTATCTTGTTGGCATTCTTGCACTAATCATTATATAGGATATGAAAGATTGTAGATTGTAGCAATACAGTCTACAATCTTTTTAAATGGAAAAAATCGATGAAAACACTTGTCAATATTTTCGACCCACAGGAGCCCATGGCGGCCTATTTGTTCCTCAAGCAGTATCGTCAGGAGGGTGACAAATTGCTGTTTATCTCCACGCGCGAAGACCGTGATGCCGTTTCTCAATATGCCGCTCTGCTCCATATCCCAGAAGACCAGTTCGAAACCGTGGCTTTCAAACGCAGCGAGGACAGCTATATCTACGAGCGTATCTGCCGTCGTCTGCGTTCTCGTTTGCAGCATGGCATCGACTATTGGGTCAACCTGGCAGGTGGCACACGTTATTCGGCTCTGGCCGTCCAACGAGTCTTTGCTCAGTTTGGAGCCAAATTCTTCTATGTTCAGACACGCGAAAATGTGATAGTCAGTTCGGTTTTCGACGACAGCATTGAAGACAACGACGACATCATTACCCCCATCCGTTACCGTATGTCCTTGTCCGAATATTTCGGCCTTCATGGGCTTGAACACGACTTGGCCTCGCGCAAGCACAACCCCATAAGGACATCCCATGAGTCGGAAAAGATATTCAATTGTTTCAAACACCGCAATCTTTCACAACCCGCCTTTGATGCTATTGAGCAGCTCCGTTTGCAATATCGTGGCACCAAACGACCTGTGGGCATATCAGAGATAGCCCGAGGCTCTCGCAACCATCGCGACGCCGTCCCAGGCATCCATCAGTTGTTGCACTCCTTTGGCTTCGTCCCCTCACGTCCCGACCAGCTCCAACCCGAAGAGATCGACTATTTGACAGGAGGTTGGTTTGAAGAATATGTTTATTATCTCTTGCTCCGACTCGTCGATCCTCAGCAGATAGCCATCGGTGTGCGCATCTCTCGCCCTGGCAGCCAGCACAACAACGAGCTCGATGTGGTTTTTATCAAAGCCAATACACTCTTCGTTGTGGAGTGCAAGACAGGTGTGGCTACAGACCATCTATTCAACGAGATAGTCTATAAAGCCTGTGCCCTGAAAGAAGCCTTCTTAGGTATGGCGAGCCATCCATACATCTTCACCCTAAAAAACGACTTCGACCATCGGTTGGAACAAGTGTCGGACATGATGGGCATCACCCTATGCGCCAAGAGTGCGCTTGTCAGCCCAAACAAAATGGAGTCTGTGGCCGAACAAATGCGCACCCTTGCCCACGAAGAGTAAGTTTACTCGCGTCCCTCAAACCATTCTTCCATAGTTTCGGCATCCATATACACCACATGCAGGGTGTTGGAGATGCCGTTGAAGTAATGAGCCATGGCAATATCGCCATCTTTGCGAGGCCATGCCAGCATCACATACGAATCTTCAAAATGCACTCGCTCAAAAATACCCGAGGTGGGGTAGGCGTGGCCATAAAGATGGGTGATGTGGTCAATAACCTTCTTGTACCTAATCTGCCATTGATCTGATGAACAATTCACCGAAGCGCCGCCAGGGGTCTCAGTCAGTCGTTTCAGCGCCACGCTGACCATGCAGACTTTCTCCGTTTTAGGGGTGACGAAAACAAACAGATCCACAACCTCTCCGACGTATGTGCCACGATAGGTGTATTTCCCATTCTTTTCAGGCTTGTCCGACACCCGTTCATAGCCCATCTCCACCAACTTGGCATGGAAAGAGCCATAATCCTGACCCAGTTTCAAGCCTTCGAAATTGAATTGGATCGACTGTCGAGACCGGGGCAATTTAGAGGGTATGAGTTTGCGGCCATCGGGTCTGGACGAAGCCTTCAGCATTGGGCGGACATCTTTTGCCGACACCTTGTTTTGAGCCGAAACATTGAACGAGGCACAAAAAGCCATCGTCAGCAGCAAAGTAAAAATGGCATGTTTTTTCATATTAATGGAGTTTTTTGATTCGCCTGCAAAAATACGACAAACTTTTCAGGAAAAATCCTACCCTGGTATGTAATTTTCTATAAAAACACCTATCTCCAACAATCACGAACCTTCTTCTGTAGGTCATTCATTGCCTCCATCAGTTCTTTCCACGAAGGTTTCTCTCCATAAATCATAGCAGTCATCATCTGCTCGTAATCAGCTTTCCAAGTGTCTATGATGTCCTCCCGTGGTACCAGTACAATACGTTTGCGAACATCGGGAGTGTAGTCCATTTCGTTGACGGAGGTATAGATTTCGCGATGGTGGCGTATCGACTCCCACAGGGCATCATCCTTAATGGCATCTTCAGCAAATGAGTGTCCCTTCATCTTCCACAAATCATACAGATGCCGGCTCTTGCGTTCAGCTTGCATTCCATGCCCTGGGATTGAAAACATCTCGTGCAATAGGAACATCTTCTCCACCATCGTTTTGCCTGCGACTGCAGTCACAACAGGCACGGGAGCAACGTCTTTGACAGGCAAATGTTGAGAGAGGAGACTGCTGATTTCAACCGATGCCACAGGCTCCAATAATGACCTTGCACTTACCTCCAGTACAATATCTGAACGTAGATAGCCCTTTTGGTCGCCAAAGACCGAATGATAATGCACATATAACTGCCTTGGTTCGGGATAAGTGTTATCTCCTACACCATTGGGTTGAGCCTCCACTGTGAGCCATTCTGCAAGCCCCATTTCTGCAAAGCGGGCTCGAAGCATTTCTGCTAATTCCACTGCTACAAAGAGTGATGATGCTTTTCGGAGTTTCTTTATCTGTCTTTTGGAGGGATCCCCTTCGGGCTTACCCAAAAATAAAGGATCGATAGCAAGGTCTATGTCTTCCGAAAAACGGTCTATGAGATTCCATGCTTTGGAGAGGGACGTACCTCCCTTGAAGATGAGTTTGTCACTTATATGAAGGGAGAAAAGAGCGTGCAATACTTGCGTCACCCATAAATCTTTCTCGATACTGACGGCGTCAAGCCCGATTATACGCTGCTGCTTGATAAGGATATTTTGTTTTTGTGTATCTGTTAGCGAAAGAAATTTTTTCATAAGGCTTTTTTATCATCACTTAGTTGTACAACGACAAAATGAATTCACGCACATGCGAAGGCATCAGTTTGAGATCTTCGGGCGGGAATTTACCATGTTCATTCACCAATGTTTCTAATTTTCTCACTTGTTCCTCGTTAAGGTTCTCTATCTTCCATTCTTTTAGGGCGGTGGTGATCATCTGAGCCAATTGGTTTTTCATTGAGAAATACCTGGGTGAGGCGTGCTTGAATTTTATGGTGCATCCCTTGCGAATCTCCAGTGTTCTCGAAGGACCATTGGTCAGATACACATAGTTCATCGGCACCTGTTGCGTCACCCCCAACTGATACTGAGCCCACGCATCAGCAGGCAGTATTTTCGCTCCATCTTTCCGAGCCAAAGCTTCGGCTATAGTCTCATCAGAAGGGGGGATAGCACCAAGACCATACACTTTGTCTATCTGAGGATAACAATAGATGCCCCTTGCCACACGTATTATCGTACCAATTGTAGTCATACGCTCCAATGCTTTGTTTACAGAAGCACGGCTTCCATAGGATGGAAAATCACTTGGGAAAAACACATGACCACGTCCGCATTTTCTTATATGTGAAAGTATTTTATTTTCAATTGTTTCTTTCATTATTTTATTGTATTTTTGTCGCAAATATGATATATTTTCGCGACAAATTTCTGTTGCAAAATTACACATATTTTTCCAAATGGCAAAATTTTTGTTTGTTTCTTCGCAACAGACGTTATAATACGCCGAACAATCCTGTGGACCATATCTCGCCTGCAACCCCTATGAAAAAAATCAACCACAAATGTTGATGTGTCAGAAATTATTTGTAAATTTGCAGTCAAAATCAGAAAGGGATGAGCTATATCACAGACGTGGAAAGAATGAAAGCCTATTACCTGGGCTTGTCGAAGGCGGGGAATAACAACCTGCCAAAAGACTTCTGTGCCGATATTGAAGCCGACCTTGCCGACCCCGAGACCGAGGACTATTACCGTGAGGCCATGTCTTTTTGGTATCGTACATACATCCCATTCTACAACACCCTTGCCTATATTAATAACAATAGGCTGCTCCACAATAATTTGTCTGAATATCTCGCCCAAATAGAGGATCATGCGCCCACGCTCTCCCCAGCGGAAATCTACACTCGGCTGAAAACCCTGATGCCTTTTGCTGTGGAGGAACTTGTCCGCACCATCGGCTGTGGTTCGGCAGTGCTTGAGGAACTTCTCCAAGCCATTAATGACAACTCACAAGAGGTGTTTGTCCGACTGCTTCAGACCAACGACTGCGACCTTCGGGCGGTAAGCCATTTGTGCAATAACATTTGGAATGATATTCACCCCATCCTCCAGATGGAGGAGGACGAAACCGTGTTGTTGATGGATGCCGAGACCACTCGCTCCAGAACCGAATTGGCCGAAGACGAGGAACTCCTGCAAGCAATGGATAAGATGTACCAGTCCTTGAATCGGTTGGAAGAAGATGATTCCGATGAGAATTTCCACCAGTATATCGATGACTTTTACGAATATATCCGATTGCATTTTGTCTGCCTTGTAGTGTTCTATTTGAATAGTGCGGACAGTTTTCTGCCCAAAGAAAAGAAAATCATAGAGCAGCTGTTGACGCAACCCGAGGCCGACCCCTATTATCAGGTTTGCAAAGACATGAAAACGGAGGTGGACGCAGAACCCGCAGAACGACCTTCGGCGGAACCATTCTCGTTGCCTTCCGATTTGCTGACTTCGCGGCTTGACCCCGATGGTGTTGACGAACATTTCGATTGCCATCAAGAATTGATACGTCAAGGAGTGGAAAAACTTGTGCAATTGGTTGACTATTTGGCCGAACAAGACTATATTGAGAATACCGTCCAGGCCAAGAATCTCTTTGTCTATAGGCTCACGGGACGCAATCGGCCTCCTGAACTTGCCCCTTTGGAATGGCATGGCAAAAACAACCGTTCTTACGAGCTGATCTATTTGGTGAAACACCTCACCGCCAAGTCCGACTACAAGAAGATGCGCCAGTTCTTCAAAGGCCCCCAGTGGGTGAAAAGCCAAGACAGCAGCTATGCCCGCAGCGCCTGTTATGATTTTAAATACTTTCTGCATCAGCTATATCCCACGCTGCCCGACCAACTATAGTTGCCTATATCTATCCATAATTGAAAAACGGAACATAAAAAACTGTACTTTTGCAAAAATTTTATGGTTCATCATAATTTTGCGTAGATGTCGTCATGCATGGAGAGGATTCGCAGCTTGAAATAGTCGTTATCGCGAAAGCCGAAGGCCTGTCGCTTGATGGTCTTAATCTTGTTGTTGATGCCTTCCACCTTGCCGCTTGATATCTTGTAGTCGTAATAGGCCAATAGCCCATCCATGTGCTGCTCTATCGTGTCTGCAAGCCTTGTC
>JAZUFY010000013.1:0-21545 GCA_045640925.1 Bacteroidales bacterium | reverse complement strand
CCGCAAACTCTCCCTCTACCTCAACGCCAGCGACATCTTCGACTGGAACAGCTGGGGCTCCACCAACATCAACCCCTACAGCACCAGCGTCTCCGACAGCAAATACACCAGCCGCTACATCACCTTCGGCCTCACCCTCCGTTTCGGCAAAATGGAACTCGAAAGCCGTGCCCGCACCGGAGCCACCGAGACCTCGGTAGGAGAAAATTAAGAAGAAAGTCAACAGAAGGTTAACCCTAAGTTAACCCTTGGTTAACCCCTTTATGTTGCCATTTGTATTTTTGCAATTTCAACAACATTAATCAATATTATATCAATGAAAAGAACTATCTTGTTAGCAGTTGCGGCGATTGTCGCCCTCATGAGTGCCTCGTGCCAGAAAGAGGAGATGGGCCGCATCCTGACCGCCACCATCGAGCAGTACGAACACAACAGCAAGGCCTACATCAACGATGAACACTACGCCTGCTGGGAGAACGGCGATGCGGTGAGCATCAACGGCACCACATACCCTATCGCCATCGAGAATACCACCGCCACTATCGATGCCCCCTCGGGACTCACGGGCGATCTCCTGGCCTTCTACCCCGCTGACAGAGCGACCAACCTGACCAGCAACGGCGGCATCGTGAAGCTGCAGCATACGCAGACATATACAGAAAGCAACGGCCACCAAGTTATCGACAACCCCATGGCCGCCTACTGCCCCGAGAGCAGCAACGAACTGAGGTTCCGCAACCTCTGCGGCCTGCTGGAGGTGACGGTCAACACCTCCGAGAGCGTCAGAGCCATTCAGGTCATGGGCGACGACGGCCAGATGCTTTGGGGCGAGGCGCTGTTGAAACTGAACGAACAATACCTCCCCGTTCTCGGCAAATTCACCAATGGATCCAACAGCGTGGTGCTCCTAATTCCCGAGGATGTCACCCCCGTAACCAACACCTTCTACATCGTCGTCCCCGGAGGAACCCTCTTTACGAATCTCACCGTTGCCGTGCTCACCACCGATGGCACCACCTATACGCACCACTGCAAGACCAGCAATATCGACCAAGCCGTATTGCGCAACCAGATAGGTGCTTTCGCCTACACCCCCCAGGGGCCACAAGACAACATCTTTGTCCCCGATTGGGCAATTCGTTACACCGCTCAGGAGCAAGTTACCCCCAATGAAAGTTCCACTTTTGGCAATGCAAACTACATTGGCTGCAACTTTTCGAACGGCATTGGCTACCTCATCTTCGATCGCCCGCTGACCTTGATAGGGAACTATTCGTTTTCGGATTGCATCAGCCTCACCAGCATTACCCTGCCCGAAACACTGATCTTGATAGGAAACGAAGCGTTTAGTAACTGCCCTAGCCTCAGCAGCATCACTTTGCCTGAAAATCTGACCCATATAGGGGGCTCTGCGTTTCAAAATTGCAGCAGCCTCAGCAGCATCACCCTGCCTGCAGCGCTGACCTCGATAGAGGACTGTGCGTTTTGGGGTTGCAGCAGCCTCAGCAGTATCGTCCTACCTGCAGCGTTGACCTCGATAAGGCACGGTGCGTTTTGGGATTGCAGCAGCCTCAGCAGAGTGGATTGTTACCACCCTGCTCCACCATCATTAGGCCCCGATGCGTTCTATAATATCCCTCAGAATGCGAAGCTTCATGTTCCCAGGTATGCGAATTATTCATCTTGGGAAAGCTACTTCGGAGGTGGCATCGAACCTGATCTTTAGGCAGATTGAAAAAAAACATCGGTTTTATATGGATAAGAATATTTTGACTATGAAAAAGCAATATATCCCTCCCACGCTCAAAGTGGTATCCGTCAAGATGGAACGCGGATTCCAAACATCCTACACCTTCCAGCGCCAGCAAGATAATGATTTGTTTCTGATGCACAGCAACGACGGCGAGTTCCGCGCCGACCATTTCAACTACGACGACTGGAGCAGTCCCTCACCATCCCCCAACGACGGCCAATACGGCTACAACGACTGGGGCTCGATGTAATGACTTTTGACCCCCGAAAAGCAAAATTATTCACCCTTGATAATTCAACAAAACCCTGCACAGACGTATGCAGGTTTTTGTTGTAATGCCTCCGCAACCCCGACATTTTCGATATTAGTTATGTTTTTTGCCGCAGATTGAGAAAAAAATTGTACTTTTGCAAAAATGGAATTGAATTCCATTTTTGCACGATAACGGCATATCATTATGATAGACAGATTATTAAAAAACGAATTGCTGCGCCTGTCGAGTAGTTTTAGTGTGGTTTTACTTACAGGACCACGCCAATCTGGCAAAACAACACTATGCAAATCGGCCTTTGCCGACTATGAATACATTACGTTAGAAAATCTGGATATTAGGTTGATGGTGCAGTCCGACCCATTGGGTTTCCTGAACAGTCACCGTCAAGGACTGATAATTGATGAGGCACAACATCTGCCCGAGCTATTCTCGTATCTGCAAGTGGTGGTTGATGAGCACAAAGACTACCGGTATATTCTGACAGGGAGCAGCAATTTCTCCTTGTTGGAAAAAATCAGCCAGTCGTTGGCTGGAAGGGCCGCTATTTTACGTTTGGCACCCTTGTCGATTCCCGAACTGGTAGGGTTTGACCTGACTGACACCGATGAGTTGATGCTGAAAGGGTTCTATCCTGGCGTGTGGGGTGATGGGAAAGCGCCTTACGATGTGTATTCAAACTATTATGCCACCTATATTGAGCGCGACTTGCGGCAACTGACCAATGTGCGTAACCTCGGTGCTTTCCAACAGTTTGTACGGCTACTGGCTGGTGCTGTGGGGTGTGAGTTCAATGCTGCGAAATTTGCCAACGCTATAGGTGTTGACTTGAAGACTATTCAAAATTGGCTCAACATTTTGGAGGCATCATATATCGTCTTCAAGTTACAGCCATATTACAACAATATAGGCAAACGCATTGTGAAGTCGCAGAAGGTATATTTTTATGATGTAGGCCTGGCAAGCTACCTCCTGAGTATCGAGAATACAACCCAGCTGTCTGTTCATCCACTTAGGGGAAATCTGTTTGAGAATATGGTGGTTGCGGAGTTTGTGAAGCGGAGACTGAACATGGGCAGAGTGCCAAAACTTTACTTCTATCGTGATGCTTCACAAAAAGAAGTTGACCTTATTGAAGAGACTGCCTATAATTCATTTGCGGCATACGAGATAAAATCGGCCAAAAGGTACAGCGACGAGTTTGCCAAAGGGCTTAACTATCTCACCCAGTTGTATCCCGAGGGGTGTAAGGAGCGATATGTGCTCTACGACGGAGAATCTGAAATCACATCAGAAAAGGTCTCATATCTCAATTTCAGAACTATATTGAAAAGTGAATAACATATAAAATATGCACAAAAAAAGTGCAGATTTTTCAATAATCTGCACTTTTTTTGTGCATATTTTTACATATTTTGCATTTTTTTGGTGCATTATTGGAGAATTATTTGTAATTTTGCAGTTGAAAAATCGGTAGTTATGGAACATCTATTTGAATTCTATAGAAAGAAAATCGAACAAACCAATCTGGATTTTTTTCGATATAAATTCAACAATATCAAGTGGGAAGGAAAGATGCTGGGCATTGTGGGGCCTCGAGGCGTTGGCAAGACCACAATGATGTTGCAACACATCAAAAAGGACTTGGATTTGGCAAAAACGCTTTATATCTCTGCCGACCAGATATATTTTAGTCAGCATTCGCTGATTGAGGTGGCCGAAAGATTCAACAAAATGGGAGGCACACACCTTGTTGTCGACGAGGTTCACAAATACCCCAGCTGGTCGGTGGAGCTGAAAGAAATTTATGACACCTACGACGATATGCAGGTGGTTTTTTCGGGCAGCAGTGTGCTGGACATATATCGAGGTGTGGGAGATTTGAGCCGACGTGCCCCCATATATGAAATGCAAGGGCTTTCGTTCAGAGAGTATCTAAAACTGTATCACGATATTGATATTCCCACCGCGACATTGGACGAGGTGCTTAAAAACGAGATAAATATAGGCCAAATCAAACACATCCTGCCCTATTTCAAGGATTATCTGGAAAGAGGCTATTATCCCTTTGGACGTGATGTCGATTTTGCCATAGAACTAATGCAGGTGATCGAAAGAACAATGGAAACAGATATTCCTCAATACGCTTCACTTAATGTCGCCACGGGGCGCAAACTACAGAAACTGCTGATGGTGATTGCAGAGAGCGTCCCCTTCAAACCTCAAATGACCACCCTGGCATCACAAACAGGTATCTCGCGCAACGATATTGCCGACCTAATCCTCTATATGGAACGATCCGGAATGATTGCTCAGCTGCACAGTGCCACCCAAGGTGTACGCAGTTTGGGAAAAGTGGACAAACTCTATTTGGACAACACGAACCTGGCCTACATTTTGGCACAAAAGGAGCCCAACATGGGCAATCTAAGAGAGACTTTTTTCTATAATCAGACGAGAATTATAGGCAATGTAACATCTTCGAATATAGCAGATTTCGAACTAAATGGGCATACTTTTGAAGTGGGAGGACATGCCAAAGGAAAACGACAGATAGCCGATGCAAAAGACGGCTATGTGGTGAAAGACGACATCGAATTTGGCTATGGCAATGTGGTGCCACTCTGGGCCTTCGGCATGCTGTACTAAAACCACAATTTCGCACTTGGGAAGGAGTTTCATCGTAGAAGTTTCGTCGTGGAGCCTTTTGAGAGTGGGGGCAAAATGCCGAGGATTTTGCTACCATTTGAGCACTAAGAAGGATGCTTGTTTATAGCTCCCGCACATGAATCGCCTAACACATTATCTCCAAAAAAATGTAGAAAATAAGCCAATCTATCTCCAAAAAAGTGTAGAGAAAGACACAAATCATCTCCAAAAAAATGTATATTTTTCATCAACATATCTCCAAAAGGATGACAAACTATCCCTTGTATTCCATCCTCGCAACGCTTCAATAACTGAAGGTGACAATACGAAAGTGTTGATATTTTTTCTTACTATCATTTATTTTTTGTATCTTTGAAGTTTGGGATTATTGATAATGTACAACATAATATAATTAATAAACAACTATTTACATGAAAAAGATTCGTCTGATTTTATGTTTTGTGGCCATTGCAATGGTGTCTTGCGGCACTTTGATGGCACAAAAAACGTACCAGTACAAGACCTATCCCAACGACCCGCTGAACATCCGCGAGTATACTTTGGACAATGGTCTGAAAGTTTTTATGAGTGTGAACAACGAGGCTCCCAAGGTGCAGACCTACATCGCCGTGCGTGCCGGTTCGAAGAACGACCCCCACGAGACCACCGGTCTGGCCCACTATCTGGAGCACATGATGTTCAAGGGCACCGAGCGCCTCGGCACCACCGACTGGGCCAAGGAGAAGGTGCTCATCCAGCAGATTGAAGACCTCTTCGAGGCTTACCGCATGTTCGACGACCAGCCCACCCGCACGGCCATCTACCACAAGATCGACAGCCTGAGTTATGAGGCTTCGAAGATTGCCGTGGCCAACGAATACGACAAGGCCATGAGCGCCATCGGTTCGACGGGCACCAACGCCTTCACCAGCAACGACTACACGATGTATGTCGAAAATATCCCCAACAACCAGTTGGAGACCTGGTGCGAGATTGAGGCCGACCGTTTCCAGCACCTTGTCCTCCGCCTGTTCCACACCGAGTTGGAGACCATCTACGAGGAGAAGAACATGAGCCTCACCAAGGACGGTCGCAAGGCCAACTACGCCATGTTTGCCGCCCTCTTCCCCCACCACCCCTACGGCAACCAGACCACCCTCGGCAGCCAGGAGCACCTGAAGAACCCTTCGATGCGCAACATCCGCAACTTTGTGGCCCAATACTATGTGCCCAACAATATCTGCATCTCCCTGGCCGGTGATTTCAATCCCGACGAGGCCATCAAGATTATCGACAAATACTGGGGCGGCATGAAGCCCGTGGACCTGCCCGAGTTCACCTACGAGAAAGAGCAGCCCATCACCAGCGTCATCACCAAGACCGTCACCGGCCTCGATGCCGAGAACACCATCCGCGCCTACCGCCTCGACAGCGGCAACGGCAGCCATGACGCCATGCTCGCCGACCTGTTGGAGAGCGTGCTCAACAACGGCAAGTGCGGCCTCATCGACCTCAACATCAACCAGCAGCAGAAGTGCATGGGCGCCTACGCCGGCACCTACACCCTCAACGATTACGGCGCCTTCATGTTCGGCGGCCAGCCCATCCAAGGCCAGACCCTCGAGCAGGTGCAGGCCCTCTTCGACGAGCAGATTGCCCTGGTAAAGCAAGGCCGTTTTGACGACTGGATGCTCGAAGCAGCCATCAACAATATGAAGCTCGCCATCATGAAACGCGCCGAGAGCAACAACAGCCGTGCCAGCCAGATGGCCTACGCCTTTGTGGAACACCGCAACTGGGGCGATGTGTGCAACGAAGTTGAGGAACTCTCCAAAATCACCAAGCAGGACCTCGTCGATTTCGCCAACCGCCTGTTCAAGGACAACAACTACGTCATTGTGAACAAACTGAAGGGCGAGCCCGAGCCCATCCTCAAGGTCTCCAAACCCCCTATCACCCCCATCGAAGTGGGCCGCGACAACGAGAGCGCATTTCTTAGCGACATCAAGAGCCGCCAGGTGAAACCCATCGAGCCTCGTTTTGTCAACTTCGCCACCGACCTCCAGAAAGGCAAAGCCGCCAACGGTGCGGAAATTCTCTATGTGCAGAACAACGAGAATAAGACCTTCAACCTCGTCTACCGTTTCGACTTCGGCACCCGTGCCGGTATGCAGGGCAAGACCCTCGACCTGGCCGCCGATATGCTCGAATATCTCAACACCCCCAAACACACCGCCGAGCAGCTGCAGCAGGAGTTCTACAAACTGGCCTGCAACTACAATGTGACCGTCGGAGCCGAGAACATCAGCATCTCCGTCAGCGGTTTGAGCGACAACATGGACAAAGCCCTCCAGCTCACTGAGGAGATCATCACCCAATGCCAGCCCAACGAACAGGCCCTCCAGATGCTCGTGGGCCGCATCATCAAGAGCCGCTCCGACGCCAAGCACAATCAGCAGCGCTGCTTCAGCGCCCTGGCCAACTACGGCGTATATGGCGACGACAGCCCCACCAAAGACCAGCTCTCCGAGTCCGAGTTGAAGGCCTTCACCTGCAAACAGCTCACCGATGCCATCCACAACCTGTTCAACTACAAGCACCGTATTCTATACTATGGCCCCGAGACCCTCAAGGCCATCACCGCTGTGGACAACCACAAGATGAGCCTCAAAGCCCTCGCCAACAAGAAAATCACCCCCAAGACCGTCAACGAGAACATCGTATACTTTGTCGACTACAACGCCAACCAGACCTACATGCGCGAATATTTCCGCGGCGAGAAGTTCAACACCAAGAACGAAGCCGTCATGGATGTCTTCAACGAGTACTTCGGCGGCAGCATGAACGCCATCGTATTCCAAGAGATGCGCGAGAAACGCAGCCTTGCCTACAGCGCCCAGAGCTACTACAGCACCCCCAACGACAAGGACGGCTACTTTACCAACAACGCCGTTATCGCCACCCAGAACGACAAGCTGGTGGATGCCATGAACGCCTTCAACGAACTGTTTGACAACATGCCCGTGGCCGAGGCCAACTTCCAGCTTGCCAAGGATGCCAACATCAACGCCATCCGCACCCAGCGCGTTATCAAGAACGGCATCATCAACACCTACCTCCACTACGAGAAGATGGGCTTCGACACCAAGAAAAAGACCCGTGCCGAAATCCTCTTCGAGGCCTATCCCAATGTGACCATGCAGGACATCGTCGACTTCAACCACAAGTACATCAAAGGCCAAAAGAAAGTCTATATGTGCCTTGGCAAAGAAGCCGACATGAACTTCGACGAACTGGCCAAGTTCGGCAAGGTGAAGAAACTCACCCTCGAAGACATCTTTGGCTACTAATCATCTATCCAATATACCGATACAGGGCGTCCCGACATCGAGATGCCCTGTATTGATGTTGCGTTTGTGAGGACTATCAAATAAAAACAAGCAATCATGAAGAAAAACATCCTATTGTTCACCTTGCTCTTGCTGCTGTTCTTCGGTGCGAAAGCACAGACCGACACCTCTTTTTGGTTTGCTTACCCTTATTACACGCTGCACCGACCCACCACAGCCGACCATTCATTTTACACTTTCGACCAATCTGCCGACATCCACGTTGAATTTTTCGACATGGACACCGCCACGGGCGAGGTAATTTCCGACCTCTCTCTTACCCAAAACCTGCCTCCCAACGGGACTTTCCAAACAGGCACCAGCGTATATATGCGTGGCGACACCTGCTACCGCACTACCGGTATCCACGCCACCAGCACCACCCCCATCACCAGCGTCTTCACCTCGCGCGACCACTACACCCTCAAGGGCCACAATGCCCTGGGCACCCATTTCCTTGTCCCAGCTCCAAAGAATGTCACCCGCCCATATAGTTCCAATTACATACGCTCGCTCCGCACCTGCATCGAAATCATTGCCACCGAAGACCACACCCAGGTGCAGATAGACCCCGCTGCCGACCTTCTCTGCGGCACTCCCGCCCACACTCCGCTCAACATCACCCTCCAGCGCGGCCAGACCTACTATGCCCCCGCCGCCAGCACCGACCCGCAGCACCAGCTCGGGGGCAGCATCGTCACCTCCAACCACCCCATCGCCGTCAACATCACCGCCGACAGCGTCCGCAGCACCAACGACGTCCACTACAGCACCATCGGCGAGCAGATTGTCCCCTCCCGCCTCCTCGGCACCCGATACACCGCGCAGCGCTATGGCGACATCGACTCCGACAACCTCCAGATAACCTTCTACCCCCTCTACGACAACACTCGCTGTCTCTATGCCGGCGACCTCCCATCCTCCATCGTCCTCAACAGAGGCGACGACACCACCTTCTATACCCAAAGCACCTTCTGGTATTTCGAATTCGACAAACCCGTGGCAGCCTTCGTCACCGCCTACTTCGACGGCTACTTCGGCGGCACCATGCTGCCCCGCCACGACTGCTCCGGCTCCCTACAGGCCCCGCTCCATCCTTCCACTTTCACCCGTCTGGAACGGTACACCATCTATGCTCCCGACACCACCCGCAATATGTTCACCCTCTCATCTGGCGACACCATGACCATCCCTTTCTGGTCTCGCGACTGGAACGACACCACCTATTATCGCACATACCTCGATTGGCAATATGGCCAAGACAGGCTCCGCAACCCATCCCCTTTCCGACTCACAGAACTAATGCTCAACATCGACACCCTCTGCGGCTGCACCTACACCATCCTCACCGACTATGCCCTCGACGAAGGCTATATGTATTTCAACATGAACCAACACTACTGTCTCGGCGACACAGTGTTCTTCACCTTTGAGCGCGAGGGCATCGACCACTTCCAACTCACAGGCCCCAACGGCTTTTTCAACACCGAGGCCGACTCCCTCTATATTATTGCCGACACCGCCTACACTGGCTGGTACCATCTTCGCAACACCGACCCCACCACCTGCGACACCGTCAACGACTCTATCTATATCACCATACACACCTCCTTCTACCAACAAACCCTCGACACCATCGTCGAAAACCAGCTGCCGTGGCAACGCTTCGGCATTTCCTTCCATAACGATTTTGACACCACCTTCATCCGCCCCACAGGACTCGAAAACTGCGACAGCATCATCGAGTATCACCTAAAGGTCTATTTCAACCACTACGACACCGCCTTCTACTACCTCTGCCCCGACCAGTTGCCCGTGACCATCGACACCCTCACCTTCGCTCAAGAGGGCGACTACGATTTTGCCCACGCCGGCAGCCACGGCGAGGACAGCATCTTCACCATCTCGCTCCACATCATCCCCAGCACCGACACCACTATTCGCGACTCGATTCTCGAATGTCAGTTGCCGTGGGCTGTCTTCGACACATTGTTTATCGACACCATATCCGACTATATCTATCACACCTACAACCAAGCCGGCTGCGACAGCACCATACACTACAGCCTCTACATCTTTTGGGAAGGCGACCATTGCGACACCACCCTCACCTTCGGCAACGTGGTAACCCCAAATGGCGACGGCATCAACGACCGCTTTGTCATCGGAGGACTGATTGAAAACAACTGTTTCAAATACAACGAGCTGTCCATCTTCAACCGCTGGGGCCGACGTGTCTATCACCGCAACAACATTTCCAAAGAAGAAGACTGGTGGGATCCCGCCGCCGACCGCATTCCCACAGGCACCTACTTCTACATCTTCAAGGCTCACGGCATCACTATCGCCACCCAGCACCAGGGAGTAATCGAAGTGCTAAAATAACAACCAACTATCACTCTTGAGGTGCAAAAACACCCCATCACTTAGTAATGATTGTTTGAGACCTATTCCACCATCCACTCGGCTATGCCGTTTGTTTCCTGACTGAAGCCCACGCCGATACGGTACACTTGTCTTGGATCTGCTTGGTAGGGTTCGGCATAGCCTTTGTCGGCTATCTGCTGCAGGGCCTCGTCGGCCTTGCCGTTCAGTTTGAACTCAAAAATATAGACATATTTTGGCGTTTCCACCACCATGTCGCAGCGGCCTCGGCTGTTCTTCTTCTCGATCAAAGGACGGTAACAGGAGAGGAGCTTCATGATGAGGTAGAAGGTATAATGGAAATGCTCTTCGTAACTTGCGGCCTTAAGCTTTTGATGGGCCTGGTAGTCGATGTCGGCAAAGAAACCGACGAACAAATCCTGCAAGTCGTCCAAACGTCCCTCACGAAGGCATCGGCTGACGCCCACCGTCCAAGGGGTCAACTCGACATTTTTGCCGTAATAGTCGTTGGCCACCAAGTCGGTGAACCCTCTTCGCACCTCGGCGTTGGGGTAGTCGAGACGGTAGACCCTGTCTTCGGGGTCATAGTCCTTGATGGTGATATATCCGCTTTGGTACAACATGGCCAGCGGGTCGGAAATATCGGCACGATAATCGATGAACATGGTTGTCGGATACGATTTGGCGAGCAACTTGTCCATATTTATGTTGTGTCCGCTGATCAGTTTTGCCAAAAAGGTGGGAGTGCCCGAACGATACCAGTAGTCGTCCAGCATTTTGATGTCTAAGACGTATATCATGCTGAAAGGGTTGTAGATGTCGGTGAGTCTACTGCTGAAGTGGTAGCCGTCGTACTGTTGTTTCAGTTTTTCCTTTGTATCCTCAACCGAATAATTTAGAGACAGGGCCAGCTCGCGTATCGATTCGTCAAAAACGCTGTAAAGTTCCTCCTCGGTGATGCCGCAGATGGCCTCATAGTGCGGGTCGAGGCTGATGTCCTTGGGCTGGTTGAAGCCCGAGAAGACGCTGATTTGCGAAAACTTCGTCACACCCGTGAGCAGCACAAAACGCAAGTCCTCATCGGCAGCCTTGAAGGTGCCGTAAAAGCCCTTCAGTATGTCACGGTGTTTCTGTTCCAAATCCTCCCCTATCACGTCCAACAAAGGTTTGTCGTATTCGTCAATCAGCACCACCGCCTTGTGGCCCGTCTTCACGTATGCTTGATGCAAAACATACAGAAACCTATCGGACAAATCTTTTGCCAAAGTATTGTAGCCATATTGCAGTTCCCATTCCCCAACGAGATACTCCAGCTTGTTCATCAAAGTGGCAGGGTCGTTGTAATTACCGCTGCTGAAGTCAATACGAAACACAGGGTACACAGTCCAGTCCTGTTCCAGCTGCTCCAAGCGAAGGCCCGCAAACAATTCCTTGCGCCCTTTGAAATAAGCCTCTAACGTTGAGATAAGCAGACTCTTGCCGAAACGGCGAGGGCGACAGAGAAAGCATACATGCTCTTTTGCCAAGTCATAGACGAGGTCGGTCTTGTCTACATACACATAGCCGCGTTCAACGATGTTTTCAAACGATTGTACTCCGATAGGGTATCTCATGGCTGATAATTTTCAATAATAACGCAAAACAGACCAAAATATTGTGCAACTATTTTTCGTAAGACGGCTGCAAGCGAGAGCAGTAGTTATTCTCTAACCGGCACGTGCGGGCGGCAGGTCAGTAGTTGGTGTGGTCGAGGCGGAGATATTCGTCAAAAAGGTCGAGACAGGCCTCTCGGTCGCACTCCACCAGAAAACCCTGCAGCTTGTCGCGTCCGCCGAAAAGATCGTTGAACTTGTCGTCGCGGAAGCCGATGCGGTCGTTGTCGGCGATAGTGCAGCCGTAATAAACGCGCCTGATGTTGGCCCACAGACAGGCACAAAGGCACATGTGGCAAGGTTCGCCGGTAGTGTAGATGTCGCACCCGCTGAGGTCGAAAGTCCTCAGGTGGTCGCCCGCCTGCCGCAGGGCGGCAATCTCGCCGTGACAGGTAGGATCGTTGCTGCTCACCACGCAGTTGTGGCCGCGGCCCACCACCTCGCCGTCTTTCACCACCACGCAGCCAAAGGGGCCTCCAGCGCCTTCGCGTATACCCTTGCGGGCCTCATCAACAGCCATCTGCATAAAAAGATTGTCGCATACCTTCATAATCGAAAAAATTTATAAACAACTGTCGCAAACCCACTTGCAACCACAGTCAGCACAGAGTCCACCCCCCATGCCAACTGCAAAGATACTGCTTTTTTGCGATTCCACCAAAAAATATTTCACAACACAATATCCGAAAACGACCTCCGTTTCGCTCTTATATAGCAAAAGCAGAAAAAACGTGAAGATTTCACATCAGCACATACCACACCGAACCCCCTCCGACAGCGAACTCGACGAGCTCTACGCCATGCTGGTAGGCTATGCGGCACGACACACCGACAGCTTCGACGAGGCGCTGGACATGGTGCAGGAGGCGCTGACCACCACCCTCGAGCGCACCCATCGGCTGGGCAATGTGGAAAACTTCAAGGCCTACTGCTTCCAGGTACTGCGGTCAAAACTGGCTCTGCGAGGCAAGTACCACGCTCTCCCATTGGAAGCTGCCGCCCTGCCTCCGTGCGAGCAGGATTCTTGTCTCGACTTCATCCTCGACGAAACCCTACGCCACCTGCCCATCCAAGAGCAGGCTGTGGTGCGGGCCCACGACCTCGAAGGCGAGGATACCGACGCAATAGCCCGCCGCATGAAACTCAGCGAAAGCTACGTCTGCAAACTGCTCAGCCAAGGACACACCCGATTGAAAACTCTATTAAAGAAAAAATAGCTATGATTGATTACGACGAACTGTTGAAACGTTTTTCCGAAGGCTCCGTTCCCCTTTCGGCAAAGGAAATGGAACATCTGTGCCGCTGGGCGGAGAATCAGCCTACCGCCACCGACGACATTCGTCTGCTACAGCAGATTTCCCGCACACGCAAATACCATGCCGGCCTGGCCCGTTTCAAGAGCGACTACCGTCATCGCAAACGCCGCACCGCCCACTGGCTTTGGCCTGCCGCTGCAGCAGCAGTGTTGACCGCAGTACTGCTCATCAGGCCCGACCACAGCCCCCAAATAGCTCAGGCCGACCTTGATGTTGTGAAGAATACGCTGCATCAAACGACTCCGACACCCACCGCACAACGCATTTTGCCGACATCCTCGCCTAAAAAGCCATCTGCCACCAGGCCGAAGCCTCTCAGCATCACCCCACTGGGCACCTCCTCCGAAACGCCTCCCGCACCAGCCACCGAAATCATCATTGAGCAAGCGGAACAACAGACAATCAACTACCGTCCTACAGAACTTCTGCTGGCAGAGGCCAAACACCAAGATACACTCCCCACAGCCACGGAAAAACCGCAGCGTATAGTCATCGAAAGCCGCAGCATCGTGGCCTATGAGAACCACCCCAGGCAAAACACACAGCAGAACCATCCTAAAGAATGGAAAGACATCCTCGGCAACCCCATCGACCCCAACCACGGAGTACTGTTCGCCATGGCATTATAAACAAAAAACATCATCATGAAAAGAATACTGACATTGTTAGCCCTGCTGGCCGCCACAGTCGCGGCAGCCCAAGAGGTGGAAATCCGCCAATCCATAGAGCCTCAAGGAAAGAGTCTGAAAAATCTCCTCATCGAGTCGGGATGGGATGTGCGCTTGGTGCAGCATACCGACAGCACCACCTACGTGAGCATCATCACCACCCTCGAGAACGCCGAGGCTCTGCAAGAAAGCGCCGTCGTAACCATCAAGAAGCGAACCATGACCGTCAACCCATGTCCCGTGCGCTTCAGGGGCACACGGCTGGAGATACACAGCAATTTCGACTTCGTCAACATCACGCTGAACAATGCCGAAGCGACCGCCGACAGCCTGCGCCCTGCCAGACGCATCGGCAGCACCAGCCTGTTTGTCATCAACTCCCGCCTGCATGTCGGAAACCTCACCCCCCCCTCGCGGCTGACGACCTTTGTCACCCTGCAGCAGTCAGTGCTGAGGGTTGACACACTGGGCGGAGGAAGGACGTCTGTGACGATAAAGGACAACAGCCTGCTCGAAATCGAGAACTACCGGCAAGAAAAACTTGACATAAGTCTGTACGACAAGGCCGCCGACAACAGCTACCTCTTCCCCGACAGCACGCTGGTCTGCCGCCAGTCGGCACACGCATGCTGTGACTGCTGTGACAGCGTGCACCATATCTTCTGGAAAGACCACCGCGGCTTGACATGGGCCGCAACCACGCTCACCCTCAGCATGCAGCCGTATATCAAGACCTACACCACCGGCAGCGCGTGGGAGGCGAAAACAGGCTGGGTTTGGAACCATTCGGGCGCCTCTTTCGACTCGCCCTGCTACACCCCCTTCACCATTGAACTGAAGATGCCCCTGCTGCTCTCCTGGAAGCTGAACGACAACCTCACCTTCCAAACCGGATGGCAGTTCCAGTTCGAACTGTCGCCCCTCGGCCATCAGTGCCGCACCGACGAGAACGGCCATCTGGTGTTTGACGATGGCAACAAGACCTGCCTGGCCACAACGGGATATATGGGGCTGCCGCTGAAATTGACGACAACGACCCGCGGCCGGCTGGGACACCGCTTTTCGGCCGACCTCTTCTTCGGCTGGGGCACCAAGTGCTGGCTCTACTCGGGCAGCCACAGCAGCTATGGCAACGCCGTCAGCTGGCACCGCAGCGCCACCGACTGCTACAACCACTGGAAAATTGAGATGGGTCTCGGCTGGGATGTTACCAAACTGGTTATTATCAAAGGTCTGCGGTTTTATGCCAACCTGCTGCCCGAGTACAGCCGCAGCTCCGACCTGCCCACTGTCCGCACCATGGGACTGGAAATTAAATTGTGAATCGAAAAGAGCGCTTTCTTTTTCACATATCACAGAAAATCACCAATCACCAGTCACTAATCACCAAATCACCAACAACCTTTTATCCATGAAGAAAATCATAATTCTGACATTCATTGTCATGATGGCAGGGGCTGCGACTGCACAAGAAACGAAAACCCGCAGCGAAGCAACAAACTATGTGGGACTCCGATACACCGGAAAAGATGCGTCTCTCGCCATCTATAATTTCGAACTGACCTACGAGCACCTATTTGCCAGCAAGTTGGGCTTAGGCGCAAATTTTAGGGGCGACAACCATGCGCAGAGCCTCAGCCTTATATGCAGCTATCACTACAACTTTTGGAAAGGGCTCGCCGTGGTGGGAGGTGTCGGCATAGGATGCACCCATTACACCAACAGCCAATTTTACAGCGAAGACGACCCACGCTTCTCCAACACAGTAGGAGTCGGCCTCCAATTGGAGTTGGGGGCGGAATACGACTTTGAAAAAATACCCCTGCGACTCTCGGCAAGCCTGAACGGAAGCCGAGGAATATACGCCCTCTCGCTGATTGTAGTGCCCAGCATCGGCGTCTCTTTCCGATTCTGACACCGAAGCGTAAGAATGGCTCCCGCCCCCCCAGATCACAGGTCACTAATTTTTACATTGCTCCCCAGTCGTTGTAGCTGAATTGGTTGTCGTTGGGGGAGGGGGAGGAACTGCTCCAGTCGTCGTAGTTGAAGTGGTCGGCACGGAACTCGCCGTCGATGCTCTCCATCTGAAACAAATCTACATCACGCTGGAAGGTGGAAGAGGCTTGGAAGCCTCGTTCCATCTTGACGGATACCACTTTTAGTGTGGGGGATATATATTGCTTTTTCATCGGGCGAAATGCATAGTTGGTAAAACAAAACTTGATTTAGCGAGTTGCTTTTATTACAAATTAGCTGTAATCCTCCCACTGAAGTAATTATTCCAATCTGAACTTGTATAAACCGGCTCACAGCCCCAGGGAACATGGAGCACCGCGGAAGAAGGGTTTCCAATAAACACATCGGTCCTTAGCCTGGGAGGCGTTGTGGCGCGACAATTCACACGGGTGAGGCTACTGCAATTCTCAAATGCAGAGCCCCCTATCATGGTCAGATTTGCAGGCAAGGAAATGCTGGTGAGGCTGCGGCAATTGCGAAATGTACGATCCGATATCTCGGTCAGATTTGCAGGCAAGGAAATGCTGGTGAGGCTGCTGCAATTGGAAAATGCAGAAAGCCCTATCGAGGTCAGATAATCGGGCAGGGTAATGCTGGTGAGGTTGCGGCAATCGAAGAAAGCATCAACCCCTATCGAGGGCAGACTTGCAGGCAAGGAAATGCTGGTGAGGCTGTGGCATCCCTCAAACGCCCTATCCCCTATTTGGGTGATAGGTCCGTCGAAGAGGAAGTATCCGTTGCCGTCGGAGAAATAGCTGCTTAAGTATGGGCTCCCGAAAGCAGTAGTGCTATAGGGGGTCACCTGCGCGGTGCCGGTGTAACGAATCATCCAGTCGGGGGTGAAAGCCTCGTCTTCCTCGCCATTGGGTGTGTAGCTGATGGCGCCAATTTGGTTGCGCGAGAGCGACTGCCCTATCAAGCTGGTCTTGCAGTTATTGGCATAGGTGGTGCCATCGGTGGTAAGCACGGCAATGGTGAGTTGTTCGAAGTTGCTGACGGCAGGTACCACGATGTAGAAGCTCTTGCTGCCACTGATTGAGACAGCGGATGTGAAATTGAGTATCACGCTGTTGGATCCTTTAGTGAAACTGGTGAGCATCGGCAAGCCCTGGTCGCTCAGTTTCAGCTGTGCCTCGCCACAGAGCATCTGGTTGTCGATGCCCTTCACCTGGATGGCTTTGACGCTGGTGTTGCCCACAATGGTGACCTTGAGCAAGGCGCAGAGGTTGCGGAACCTCAGCTCGGTGCTGCCGTCGGGGCAGTATGCTGCCATGGGGTTGTCGATGACCTGGTGGCCGTTGCTTTCTGTATATGTCTGCGTATGCTGCAGCGTCACGGTACCGCCAGTGCTGGTCAGGTCGGTCACCCCGTTGGCGGGATAGAAGGCCATAAGGTTGCCCGAAGTGGGGGCAGCGATAGTAGCGGTGGTATTCTCAATCTCAATAGGGTATGTGGTGCCGTTGATGCTCACCGCATCGCCGCTCTCCCAGCAGGCGTAGTATTCGTCGTTGATATAGGCCTTGCTATTGTGTTCATACTGCTCGATAGTGGCGGTGAGCACGCGCCCCGTCTCCTCTTTTTGGCAAGAAGCCGCCATAAGGGCGACAATCGCCGTAACTGCTAACAAGATAGTTCTTTTCATTGATATAAATATTGAATGATGTTTATAAATTAAAAATGCAAAGATACGATTTTTTTGAATGAAAAATGAAAAATGAAAAATTAAGAATTGTGAACTGAGACTTGGCGCATCGGGCACGATTTGACGTTGGTCGCGGACTATCTTCATGTGTTCGACGACGTTTTTTGAGAATACAGAGCATGTAAGGAGAGGGTGCCCTCGTAGCACCCTCGTCTGTCGAACTATCCACAATCACTATTGGGTGACTATTACATCGTTATTGTGTCACTTCGGTGAGCGATATTAACGCGATTCAGTCGCATAACAATCAGTATTACAAACACTTTCAAAGACGAGTACACTACGGAGGTGCCAGTTCCTTGCCATCAACATTCCTCAAATATTCCCTAACAATCTTTAAAGGATGTTTCGAGAAGAGAATAAGACCGTGGAAGTTGCGTTTTAGCGGAAAATTCAAGAGTGGCGGGTTAGGGATGAAATTCTTAATATTTTAAAATCAATCGTTTGCGTGGTAGTACCAGCGGAACATGAGGGCTATCAATAGCAACGCCACGGTGGTGAGGATGGCTCGGGGGAGGTCGAAAGATGGGACAGCGAGGACTGCGTGGGGCAGCGAGCCGACCCAGGCGGTGAGGTTGTCAGTAATTGTCAGCTCGCACCGCAGCAGCCAGGTAACACCTTCGCACAGCCACGGCCACCCCATACTCAGCACCATCAGCAGGACGGTGCCCAACAACAATCCCGCCAAAGGCACTATGGTCACGTTGGCTATCAAGAAATAGGTGGGGAATTGATGAAAATGATACAGCACCAAGGGCAGTGTGCCCAATTGTGCCGAGGTGGAGAGGCTTATCAGTCGCCATAACCACCGCAAGGGATTCCGATTTTCGAAAGGCAGCAACTCACACAGCGGTCCGTGGAAGGCACAGATGCCCAAGACGGCAGCGTAGGAGAGTTGGAAACCGACATCGAAAAGCAGCATGGGACGGAAACAAAGCAGCAGGAAGGCGGAGGTGGCAAGGTTGTTGACAAGGTTGGGCCGCTGCGAAAACATTTTGCCCACTATCAGCATGGAGAACATGATGCCGGCACGCATGGTGGAGGGTGCCAAGCCGGTGAGGAGCACAAAGAACCACACCGCGAGTATCTGCACCAAGCCTTTTACCATACGTTGCCAGCGAAGGCTGCCGAGGAAGAACAACAGCGCCCCCACGATCCATGCCACAATGCCGACATGAAGTCCGGAGACACAAAGGAGGTGGGTGATGCCCGCATCGCGGAAATGCTGCTGTGTGGGCTCGTCTACATCGTCGCGCCACCCCAAGAGCAACGCTTCGGCTATGCCTTGTTGTGAAGGGGTAAGACGGCAACTACGGATTCGTTGCACCAACCGTTGCTGCAATTGTTTGCTCCACCCCCGCAACGAAAAAGTTTTTTTGGCAACAACCGTTTTCCATTGTGCAGTATCGACAAAGCACTGCCACAAAATGCCTTTGCGGCGAAGATATTTTTGATAATCAAAGCCAGAATGGGAAAACGAGTTGGAGGGCACCTGGGGTGTGCCACGGGCAATAATGCGGCTGCCAAAGGCCAGATGGGTCGCGGCACTATCCTGCCGCACATACAGCATCATACGCCCCTTGGAGGTGTGCCAACCGAGGGAGTCATGCACGGCTTCCACCTCGGCCTCGGCTTTGTAGCATTTCGGGGTCTTGCGAGGGGTGTCCTGCAACTGGAGCAGCATGACGCACTCGCCAGGAGGCTCGGCAAAGGGGTCGGCGGGGGGTCGCAGCGAGGTGGTGAGCCACCCCGTCAATATCAGCGTAAGCCACAGCACAGGGGCAAAGATATGCCGCCCCAACTTTTTGGAGAAGGCAGCGACGATTTCCAACACAAAACAGGCGCCCACACCCGCCGCCAAAACCCGCACAGGGGGTGCTGGGAGATATTCAGCCAAAAGAATGCCCGCCATCAACGACAGCACGACACGGAGCATCGGGGCTCGGTTCAGCAGTGTTCGCAATATTTTCTTGTGGGGCATTTCCTCTTTCATTTTGCAAAAATACAAATAATATGCGTACTTTTGCAAAAAAATTTCTTCACATCATGGCCGAACATAACGACACAGGTAGAACGGGCGAGACCCTGGCACAGCAGCATTTGGTAGAGCAAGGCTTTGCCATTCTTGAAACCAATTGGCGCAAAGGGAAATACGAGGCCGACATCATTGCCTACAAAGAAGGGCTGATAGTGTTTGCGGAGGTGAAGACCCGCAGCAACACCGACTATGGTGCCCCCGAAGATTTTGTCACTATCGACAAGCAACGTGCCTATATACGCATGGCCAACGCATACGTTATTGAACATCAACGCCAAGAAGAGGTGCGTTTCGACATCATTTCAGTGGAGATGAACGGCGACGACTATCGGTTGGAGCACTATGAAAATGCCTTCAGCGCGGTGGAAATAAGGTGAATTGAAAATTGGCTGCCGCCAATTTTCAGTTAAGAGTTAAGAACGACATTCCAGCTTGGAACGAATTACCCACGTTACGAAGAACGAAAACGAAAAACGAAAACAAAGGCTCTCCCACCCAGTCACAAGTCACTAATCACTGGTCACAGATCACTAATCAGTATTTCTGCCAGGCCTATTTTGTAGCCGTCGCTGTGATAGCGTATCTGGCCGTCTTTGTTGACTACAGCCACTAAGGGGTATTCGTATTTGTCGAGTTTGAGGGCTTGGGCCACGGCTTTCTCCAAGGGGTCGTCGACATTGGCTCCGATACCCACGATGTCGGTGTTACGCAGCTGACGCAAATCTTTGTTGGCGGGGTCGGTGGTGACGACAAAGGTCATGCCGCCCCAACGGGCATATTCCTCTTTGAGCGCCAGCATCTCCTTGACCAGATGTTTGGCGGGCTCGCGATGGGTGCCCATGAAGGCCAGGATGCACCCCGTGGCTCCAGCATATTCGGCCAGCGTGACCCCGTCCATCACCTCCATATCGGGACTGAGTGTGGCGAGGGGTTTGTCGGCGACTTTGGGCAGCAGGGGGCGGAGTATGATCTCCTTGGTTACCGCCTGTCCCTCCTTGACGGTGAAGAACTCCATGCGGCTCAACACATCGCCCTCGGGGTAGCGGCTTCCCGTGCTGAGGCAGTAATAGCCAGGCTCCAGCTGCAGGGTGGCGGGGAAGGAGGCCATGCGTGGGTCGTCCTCAAAGTCAAAGGTGACGAAATCGCCGTTCTCGAACTTCTGCAAGGTGAAGTGGGGATAATAGATCGGCGTGGCGGGGTCCTTGCCCTTGTAGGTCAGGGTGAGCAGGGCTTTGGCCATGGGCTGGGGTGCCGAGGCGACAAAGTCGACTTTCTGCCAAGCCTCGTTGTCCCACACATAGATGATATTGGTGGCGTTGTCGAGATAGGCGGGGATATTCAACGAGCGGCAGGCGGCGACGAAGAATATGTCGCGGCTGTGGGCATCGGCGTGTCTCAACTCGTAGACCCCCATGGGCGAGATGGGACAGTTGTAATAGTTGCCGGTATCGTCCACGGCGATGTGCTGCATCGTCCATTCCTTCAATTCTGTATAGCTCTTTATATCCTTCAGGGCCTCCTTCAAAGGTTGGCGCCAGGCACGCACCAGTTCGTTGCTGGTGCGGGCAGGCATGATGCCCTGCTTATAGACGTCGTAGGTATAGGGCTCGTAGCCTGTGCCTTGTGCGCGGTCTTTCCAATCAAACCCCGTCATGTGCGCCTCCAGCACCTCGGCGGTGATGTCGCGGAGGTCTTTGTCGGAATAG
>JAZUFY010000012.1:0-3388 GCA_045640925.1 Bacteroidales bacterium | reverse complement strand
GCGGCGACGGCAGAGCCGACCACACCAGCCACGTTGGGACCCATAGCATGTTGGAGCAGATAGTTGGTCTTGTCGTACTCCAAACCTACATTGTTAGACACACGGGCGGCATCGGGCACAGCACTGACACCCGAGTTGCCGATAAGAGGATTGATTTTGTTGCCGTCCTTCAGGAAGAGGTTGAAAATCTTCACAAAACCGACACCGCAGAATGTGGCGACGATGAATGAGAAGGCACCAAGGCAGAAAATCATCACAGAACGACCGGTGAGGAAGGAAGTGGCCTGAGTGGAGGCACCCACGGTGATACCGATAAGGAGTGTGCAGATGTTGACAATGGCGTTGCTGGCCACTTCGCTCAAACGCTTGGTGACACCGCATTCTTTCAACAAGTTACCAAAGAAAAGCATACCCAACAGCGGCAGACCCGAGGGCACGATGAATGCGCAGAAGAGGAAGCACACAATGGGGAAGCAGATTTTCTCCAAACGAGAGACCTGACGAGGAGGTTTCATGCGGATGGTGCGTTCTTTCTTAGTGGTCATGAGTCGCATGATAGGAGGCTGGATAACAGGAACCAAAGCCATGTACGAATAGGCCGACACAGCGATAGCGCCCATCAATTCAGGAGCCAGCTGGCTGGAAAGGAAGATGGCTGTGGGACCGTCAGCACCACCGATGATGCCGATAGCACCAGCTTCGTTAGGAGCAAAGCCCAAAGCCAAAGCACCCATATAGGCAGCAAAAATACCACACTGGGCAGCAGCTCCGATAAGGAACAGTTTGGGGTTGGACAGCAGTGCCGAGAAATCGGTCATGGCGCCGATACCCAAGAAAATCAAAGGCGGGTACCAACCATTTTGGACACCATGGTAGAGGATGTTTAACACTGAGCCGCTTTCATATATGCCTATCTTCAATCCTGGATAGAAGGGGATATTGCCCACAAGCATACCGAATCCGATAGGGACAAGCAGCAACGGCTCAAATTCGAACTTGACGCCCAAAAAGATGAACACCAAGCCAATCAATATCATAATAATGTGGCCCCAAGTAACATTGGCGAAACCAGTGTACATCAAAAACTGCACCATCTGGGTCGACAAGAAATCCATGAAACCACCTGTTGCTAATAAGCTGAACATTGTTGTTTATTTTTAATTTTTGTGATCTGTGAACTTATTGAATTGAAAATTGAAAATTATTTTTTTGGGCGGTAGCCCTCTATTCACAATTCACTATTCACATTTCACTTTTCTGTAACTGTGGTGTATTAACTGATAACGATAAGGGTGTCGCCTTCGAGGACACTGTCGCCTTTGCGGACATTGACAGCGGTGACGGTGCCGTCGTTGTCGGCTTCGATGTTGTTTTCCATCTTCATGGCTTCAAGCAGCACAACACGCTGGCCAGCCTTGACCTGATCGCCAACATTGACGTAAACTTCGAGGATGGTGCCAGGCAGAGGAGTAGTGACTTTGGTGCCACCAGCAGCGGTGTTGGGGTTGGGGGCGGAAGCACGCTGGACATCGCCTTGGGCTGCAGCCACGCGAGGAGCGGGACGATTGCTGATAACGGTGGTGTGCTGTTTCTGCTGACGCATTTCTTTGTCGACAGTAACGGTATAAGGGGTGCCGTTCACATCCAGTTTGATTTCCTGGCCTTCAACTTCGTTGATATCGACATTATATTCGGCACCATTTATTTTGAATTTGTAATTTTTCATGATTCAAGTTATTTTCTGTTGGAGAAATATTGGTTCATATTATAGAACTTGGCGTTCCACGGAGTCCAAGCACGCTCAACCTTCTGGATGGTGATGACGGTATCCTCCTCATCGTGCATATCCTGGTCGTAGGCATAGATGGCGGCAGCGATGGCGGCATACACCTCGCCCGACACCTTGCTGGGATTTTCCACGGTGTTGGCAGCACCCTGTTGGGGAGCACTTTTGGCAGCCTTGCGGCCCTGCACCTTGGTGACACCTGCTGCAAATCCTTTCATGATGAAGCAGATAAGGGTGAGCAGCAAGAACACGACCACGATGGCCACAACGGTGAGGCCCACGCCCACGGGGTCGGAAGCCTGAATACGCTCGGACTGTTTGGGCACATGGTAGTGGAATGTGGAAGCAGCCGAAACTTGGTCAGCACCTTCACCCAAATCAACAACATTGATATCATAGCCCACAGGATTCTTGCCCACAACCAAAATCTCATTATCCATAGGATTGATTTGGAAAGCGAAAGAGCTGCAGTGGAAACCGATGCAAGCATCAGCCTGCAACGAATCGTTGGAGCCCTGACACATCTCGGGGTCGATGTGGATGAAATACAGCACCGAGGTATCCTTCTTGGCACTGGCCAAGAGAACCACTTGGTCGCCCATGACGGAGACCGACTTGGGACGGACAATGGCGGGGAGGTCGTGACGGCCTGTAAAGACATCGGTGGTGAAACGTCCGAAACGGCGAAGCGTATCGTTGTCGCGAACCAGCATATCAACCGAACAGTCGATACTGTCAATCATCACGAACGCCTTGATTTCGGGAATATAGCACACCTCGTTGGCAGAAAACTCCAGCGGATTGACAGCGCCTTGATGGGTGCAACCCATCATTTCGGGGCCTGCCACCATAGCCTCTGCGGCCTGAGCCTGAGGTTTCTGATGGCCTGGGCGGCCTCCTTGCGCCACAACACTGCTGGTCATAATGAGCAAGCCAACACAGATTGCGACTATTTGTTTTGCAAACTTATTCATTTTATTATTAATGTAACAATCAAAAAATGTTAGTTTTAGAGTTAAAGGTCGCGCGGCCTGAGCCGCGCGGCCTCAAACCGAGCACTTCTTATTTGTTGTGCTCGCACTGGTGCTGGCAGCCTTCGTGCTGATGAGCGCAACCTTCGTGGTTACCCTCGCAGCCTTCGTGCTGATGAGCGCATTCGTGAGTGCCTTCGCAGCAGGGCTGCTCACCGGCCTTCACTTTGCAGCAGTTCTCGGTACCCTTGTTGACGCAGGTCTCGCAGTTGTTGGCAGCGCAAGTGGAGTCGGCGCAAGTGCACTCGTGGTGGCACTCGTGTTCGCAAACCTCGGTCTCGTTGACGATGGTGTCAGCGGGCTCCTCGGGAGCGTTGTTGTTACAAGCGGTCATGCCGAAAGCGAAAGCGGCAGCGACAAAAGCAGTTAAAAAAACTTTCTTCATTTTTAGATTGTTGTTTTGTGGGGTGAAGAACCCCTGGTTAATAATTAATTGTTTTTATTAATAATTCAATATAATACTACAGCGGGATGTTGCAGTGCTTCTTCATCGGCAGGGTGTCCTTCTTGGTGGCAAGCACCTGGAGAGCGCGGATGACGCGGAAACGGGTGTTGCGAGGCTCGATGACAT
>JAZUFY010000011.1:0-3464 GCA_045640925.1 Bacteroidales bacterium | reverse complement strand
CGAACCCAGTCACCTCATGCGCCACGAACGCAACAAGAAGAACAAATAAGTTTTGAAAAAGGCTTGTGCCTTCATATTGATTCTTGTAACCTTTTCGGTTGTGCGTGCCCAAGTGGCGGGTCTTTCTACCCTTGCGGTGCTCGATATGCCTTTCTCGGCACGCACAGCTGGATTTGGTTTCGATTTCGTTTCCGTAGTCGGCGACGATCTGAATGTTGCCCTCAATAACCCCTCTCTCATTTCGGGAAATATCAACAACCAGATGAGTGTGGGTTTTGTGAATGTCTTTTCGGGTGCGAATTTCGGTTCTGTGGCCTGTAGCCATGATTTTAATAAGCTCGGCGCCTTTGCCTTCGGGTTGCAATTTGGCAATTATGGCCGTTTCGATGGCTATGATGAATACGAACAGCCTACAGGCTCTTTTTCAGCAGCCGACTATGTTTTCATTATAGGGTGGGGACGAGCCATCGACGACAATGTCACCATCGGAGCCAACATGAAGCCCATCCTTTCACATTATGAGTCGTATACGGCTCTTGCTTTAGGTTTCGATTTGGCGGCTTCCTATTTTGCTGACAATGGCCGTTTCGCCATCACCGCTATGGGTCGCAATATCGGGGCACAGCTCTTCACCTTTGATGGCACCTCGGAGAAGTTGCCTTTTGAATTGGCTGTTTCGGGCTCATATAAGTTTCAGGATGCGCCATTTCGTTTCTTTTTCGCCCTCAACGAACTACAGACTTGGAACCTTCGTTATGAAGACCCCTTGAATCCTTCTACCTCCACCGACCCCTTTACGGGCGAAGTGTCGGAAAAATATTCGGCCTTAGGCAAAGTGGCTGATAATCTCGGGCGACATGTCAATTTCGGTCTCGAAGTCAATATCAAGAGCTCTGTCTTCCTCCGTATGGGTTACAGCTATCGCCAGATGGTGGAAATGAAAGCCGCCGATGTCTTCAACCTCTCTGGTTTTTCGTTCGGTATAGGCATCCGTGTCAAAGGCTTCGAGTTCTGCTATTCGCGCAACAACTACCATCTCTCGCAGGCACCCAATTTTATTTCTATTAGTACCAATCTCGATAGATTCATAAGGTAATGCCACGCATTATTATCAGCAATCAGTCAAATCCTTATCTCAACATTGCTGTTGAGAATTATCTTTTGTCCAAACCTTCGGATGGCGACATCACTATGTACCTTTGGCAGAATCGCCGCACGGTGGTCATAGGCCAAAATCAGAACCCTTACGCCGAATGTAATGTGTCGCTCCTCGAGGAGGACGATGGCTTCGTTATGCGTCGCCGCACAGGAGGAGGAGCCGTGTATCACGATTTGGGCAATTTGAATTTCTCTTTCATTGTCCCCTACGAATTATACGACCAGACACGCCAGTTTGCGGTGCTCCAAAAAGCGGTGGCACAATATGGTTTGCCCACCGAGGTGAGCGGTCGTAACGATGTGCTCTGCCAAGGACGCAAGTTTTCTGGTAACGCTTTCTCCAAAGGCAAATTCCAGCGCCTTCATCATGGTACAATTCTAATCCGCACCGATGTCGAACAACTCCAGCGCTACCTCAAGGTCAAGCCTGCCAAGTTGCAGAAACATGGTGTGGCGTCGGTTCAGAGTAGGGTGGTGAATCTCTCTGAGCTGCGCGACGATATCACCGCTCAAAACATCATTCCGCACCTTATCAGCGCTTTCGAAGCGGAGTATGGCGGTCCTTTGCAGACATTGGACTTCGACGCCATCTCCCAACAATCCGAGGTGCAACAATTGTATGCAGAATTTGCCAGCCCTGAATGGAAGTATGGTCATTGGCGTACTTTCCAGGCGCAACACACGGCTCAATTTGAATGGGGCGACGTTGAGGTGGCAGTCACTGTTGATGAGACTTCTGCGACAATTACAGCGGTAGATATTGCCACCGACGGGCTCAATCTCGACATCATTGAAACGGCTCGAAAACTATTGACAGGTGCATCAACACATCAGTCGCCCGCCATTCCCGACAATTTGTCCCCTCAAGAACAGCAGGTCCTCGCCGACATCTTCAATCTGCTATATTAAAATTGAAAGCGGTTCCCGCCATACTCATAAATCATAATTCATAAATCATAAATTCATGGAACTTATAGATAAAATCAACGAAGCTGCAAATTATATCAAGAACGTTTTGGCAGGGCAGGAGATGCCCACGATAGCCATCATCCTTGGCAGTGGTTTGGGTCTTTTGGCCGACCGTATTGCCGATCAAACCGTTATCCCTTATAGCGAGATACCCAATTTCAAACGTTCCACGGCACAAGGTCACAAGGGCAACCTTATCGTGGGCACCCTCGGAGGCCACAGGGTGATGGCCATGCAGGGCCGTTTCCATTACTATGAGGGCTACACCATGCAGGAGGTCACTCTGCCTGTGCGTGTCATGGCCAAACTTGGCGTGAAGACCCTCTTTGTCAGCAACGCTGCGGGAGCTATGAATCCTAAGTATCGCGTGGGGGATATGATGATCATCACCGACCATATCAGTTTTATGCCCAATCCGTTGATTGGCCCCAATCTTGAAGAGTTCGGCGAGCGTTTCCCCGATATGACCACGGTGTATAGCCGTCGTTTGCGTAAGGTGGCTCTGCAAGAGGCCGCGAACATGGGCCTCACCTTGCAGCAGGGCATCTATGTGGCCGAGACAGGTCCCACCTACGAAACTCCCGCCGAATATCGCATGTATGCCGCCATGGGTGGCGACGTGGTAGGCATGTCAACGGTCCCCGAGGTCATCGTGGCACGTCATTGCGGCATGGAAATTTTTGGCATGAGCATCGTGACCAATCAATCTGCCGACCTTGGCGAAGACTGCTTGAATAGTGGCGCCGATGTGGTTCGCGAGGCCAACAAAGCGGCTGATAAAATGTCGGGTTTGATTGAACGGATGCTTTTGGCGGAATGATTAAGGCTGCATTTTTTGACATAGACGGCACCTTGCTGAGCTTTCAAACCCATAGAGTGTCGCAAGGCACAATACGGGCTTTCGATAAACTTCATGCTATGGGCATCCGCACGTTCATAGCTTCGGGCAGGCCCCAGGTGCTCATTCCCGAGATGCCCCTGCAATTCGATGGCTATGTCACCATGAACGGAGGCTATTGCTTTGTGGGCGACAAGGTGTTGCTTAAAAATCCCATTCCTCAGGAGGAGACCGACCGTTGGCTGCAATATGCCAAGGATAAGGATTTGTGTACCATGATATTCACCGAGCACGACATGTTCGTCAATACCCTCACCAATCCCATTGGTTTGGCTATCCGCAACCAGCTTGAGTTTGAGATGCCTCCACTCTTGGACATCGACCAGATGTTTGGCCGAGAGACCTACCAGATTATCGCTGTGATGACAGCCGACCAAGATGCCCAGGTGTTGGAGATGCTGCCCCATTGTCGCCTACCTCGGTGGCACCCCCAGTTTAG
>JAZUFY010000010.1:0-7300 GCA_045640925.1 Bacteroidales bacterium | reverse complement strand
CCGTTCCCGTGGCATCAGCGAACGCACGGCTCGCACGTTGTTGCTCTACGCTTTCTGCGACGAGGTGTTGCAGCAGATAGGGCTCGAACCTTTGCGCGACCGCCTCAGCGACCTTGTCAAAAAACGCCTCCACGGCGAACTCACGGTGTGTTCAGAGTGCGCCCTCCATTGCAGCAGCCCTTGCAACGGCCCCGAAGTGAATTTCCAAATCGACCCTACTAAATTGTAATCATTAAAAGTGTGTAGTGCTATGAAAAAGTATTTGCCCTTTATCGTTTTTGTCCTGCTCATGTTTACTGCAGGGGCACAAGATGCGGTGACGTATACCTACACACTGAAGAACTCCGACAAAACCAAGTTCGACAAGGCTGTGGCCGATTACGCCCGAGGCCGTTACAAGCAGTCGGCAGAGGTGTTGCGTGCTTTGTCGGCCAAATATCCGCAGGACCCTGATATTTTCTTCTATCTGGGTCTGAATGCCGTGAAAAAAGATTTCAACGTCACAGGCATACGCCGATATTTTACCAAGGTGATAGAGCTGAACGCTGCCTATCCCGATGCCGTGGCCCATTTCTATATGGGAGTCATACACTACACCGACGACCTGTTTGAAGAGGCTGTGAACGATTTCAACCACTATTTTGAACGTGCCAACAACGGAGGCACGGCGGCGAGTGACGAACTCTATATGGAGGCTTCCAATTATTTGTATTGGTCGCAGTTTCTGGCCGAGGCAAGCCGCAACGTGGCTCCCTTCGACCCCAAGGTTGTGTCGGGCCTTTCTTCGTCCGAGGACGAGGTGATGCCCTATATCACTTGGGATGGAAAGAACGCCTATTTTTTGCGCTATGTGGTTAAAAACGACCGAGCCACGTTCTATACGCGCGAATTGGCCGAGAGGGAGTTGAAGCTCTTTGTCTCGCATCGCCGAGACACGGCTTTCGCCCCCGGAAAAATGCTCCCTGCGCCGTTCAACCAGGGCGACCCCGAGGGCGGTGTGACTGTCACAGCCGACAACAACACCCTTTTCTATTCCGTGATTCGCAAAGCCCGAGGCTACAATAATAGTGATATCTACGTCACCACGATGTCCGAAAATGGCTGGCAGCCGATACGCAATCTCGGCGACAGCGTGAACGGCATGGACACTTGGGAGTCGCAGCCTTCGGTAACCCCCGACGGCCAGTGGCTCTATTTCGCCTCCAACCGAAAAGGGGGCATGGGTGGCACCGATATTTGGCGTTGTCATCGCAAAGCCGACGGCAGCTGGGGCCAGCCGCAAAATCTCGGCTCCGCGGTCAATACGGCGGGCAACGAAAAATGCCCCTTCATTCATGCCGATGGGCACACCCTTTATTTCGCCTCCAATGGGTGGCAGGGTTTTGGCGGCTACGATATGTATTTTGTGAATCTCGACGAATCGGGCGAACCGCGACCCATCAATATGGGCCTGCCCATCAACACCGAGGAGGACGACATCTGCTTTGGTGTCACCGCCGATGGCCAGCAGGCTTATTATGCCGGCAAATCGCCGCAAGATGGGGTGGGGGGTACCGATGTCATGCTTTTCGACCTCTATCCTGCGGCACGACCCGAGGCCATGCGTTTCTATCGCGGCGTGGTCTCTTCTTCCGACGGCAAACCTTTAGAGGCTGCCATCCAGGTGTCCCACGACAGCCAGGAGCCAGCCTTCTATCTCACCGATTCCGAAGGCAACTTCGTGATAATGGTCTCTTCCAAGAACACCTCCGTTTTGACCGTGAAGGCACAAGGCTATCGCGATGCTGTGCTGAGCATCCCTGCCGCCTCCCACAAGACAGCACCTCCACCTTCGGTCATCACTCTTTACCGCTAAAACAAGTTGAAGATGCACGATATTTGGAGGGTATTTCGGTATTTGAAGTTTTATCCGTGGAATATCACGGTCAATATCTTGTTCAATATGTTGGCTGTGGTCTTCAACCTCTTCACCTTTGTGATGATAGTGCCTTTCGTCGAGCTGCTTTTCGGCACCTCTCAGCCTCCAGCCTCGCTGCCTCCCTTTGCGTTGAATCAGGAATACCTCTCCACCTGGATGACTTTCACTCTGGCACAGATGAAGGCGCTGCATGGCTTGTGGCCTTGTTTGGTGGGCATAGCGGTAGGTTATTTGGCCTTCTCGTTCCTCTCCAATCTGTGCCGCTACATGGCCCAGTTTTTCATAGGGCCGGTGCGTAACGGCATCATCCAGCACATGCGCGACGATGTCTATGAAAAAATCACCATCCTGCCCGTCTCCTATTTCAACGCTCGCAGGCGGGGCGACATCATCAGCCGTATGTCCAACGACCTCTTCGACATCGAGTGGGGTGTGCTGACATCTATCATCTCCATCGGCAAAGACCCCATCAACATCATCATCTTTGCGGCCATGCTGATCTTCATCAGTCCTCGCCTCTTTTTCTACTTCTTGGTGGTGCTGCCCCTGGCTGTGTGGCTGATAGGGTTGATAGGCAAGAGCCTCCGCCGCAACTCCACCAAAGGACAGGTCAAACTGGGCGGCCTCTTTTCCGTGTTGGAGGAATCCTTGGCGGGCATCAGGGCCATCAAATCGTTTGGGCGGGAACAAAGTCGCCGACGCCTCTTTGCCGATGCCAACGACGATTACGCCCGCACCATGATCAAGGTGGCAGAACGGCGTGAACTCAGCAGCCCGCTGTCCGAAATATTGGTCACCCTCGGGTTGGTCTTTGTGCTGATATTGGGCGGCATGGCGGTGATGAAAGGCGAGATTCTCTCCTCGGTGTTTGTCCTTTTCGTCATCCTTTTCGCCCGATTGATACCCCCTGTGCAATCCATGGTTCGTGTCTACAACAACCTGCAGAAAGCCAATGCTGCCGCCTCGCGTTTCTTCGAGGTGATGGATGCCGATGAAAGCATTGTCGAGCGCCAAGATGCGGTGCAACTTGCGGGATTCGAACATCAAATCGAATACCGTGGCGTCTCGTTCGCCTATCAAAGCGACGACCATACGGAGCCTGTCTATGTGCTTCGTGATATAAATCTTACCATACCCAAGGGCAAAACCGTGGCCATCGTAGGCCCTTCGGGGGCGGGAAAGACCACCTTGGTAGACCTCTTGCCCCGTTTCTACGACGTTTCCGAGGGCGAGATTGTGGTGGACGGCCACAGAGTGCCCGACCTCAACATCAATAGTTTGCGGGCACAGATAGGCTTCGTGTCCCAAAACTGCATCCTTTTCAACGACACGGTGGCAAACAACATCGCTTTCGGCCATGCCGACTATAGCGTCGAGGCGGTGCGTCATGCGGCCCGTGTGGCTCACGCTGACGAGTTTATCGAGCAGATGGAGCAAGGCTACGACACCAACATCGGCGACCGAGGGCTGAATCTCAGCGGCGGCCAGCGTCAGCGTATCAGCATCGCCCGAGCCGTGCTGAAGGACCCGCCCATCTTGATTCTCGATGAGGCCACCAGCGCCCTCGACACCGAGAGCGAGATAGCCGTCCAGCAGGCGTTGGAGCAGCTCATGCAGGGCCGCACCTGCATCGTTATCGCCCACAGGCTCTCCACCATCTGCCATGCCGACGAAATAGTGGTTATGGACAAAGGCCGCATCGTCGAACGTGGCACCCACCAAGAACTGCTCGACAAAGGCGGCCTGTACAAAAAATTGGTCGATTTGCAATCTTTCAGATAATTTTGGGGACAAAAAAAACAGCGAGAAAAGACTCTCGCTGCGGTTTTGTGGGAGTAACAGGATTCGAACCAGTGACCCCTTGCTTGTAAGGCAAGTGCTCTGAACCAGCTGAGCTATACTCCCTTAGATTTGTTTTTGGCTGGTTTTGCCCTTTCAAAATCGTTTGCAAAGATACGAAATTATTTTGATATATAGACATTTATTTTTATCTATTTCAAAAAAAATAGTATTTTTGCAAACACAAAAACTGATATTTGACTTATGAAGAAGTTTGGATATATCGCATTGTCAATTGCTTGCACACTGTGTGCGTTTTTTGTGGGATGCAAAGAAGACCCCATTCCGGCTGATGTTATGGACGAGTCCGCGATGATTGCTTTCTTGAAGGACGCTTATATGTTGGAGGGTTTCTATGCTGTGGAGACCCATTTCCAATACGATACGCTGCAGGCCGATATGGTGCAGGCTTACGACAGCCTTTTTGCGCAGCACGATATCACCCGCGACGATTTCGAACGCAGCGTCAGATGGTACACCGAACACACGGAGCGTTATGAACGCATCCACAAGGATGTGGTGGCTCAGTTGGATGCCGAGATGGCGGAAGAGTAGGCGTGACGGTTTATTCTCGCCGTTTGGACTGCAGGTTGCTGGTGTCGCGCCCCTCGAAATGGTACTCGTGCGTTTGCTGCTGATTGAAAATGTCGGGTACTTCGATGGGGTTGTGTACCAGCCATTTGTTGTCGCGTTTGCGTAACTCGACACTGCCGTCAACTGCTTGGATGGGGGTGGTTTTGTGGAACGATGCTGTCGCGGTGGTGTCGTCGATTATTACTATGTTGCTGATGGTGATGTCGGCAGGGCGATTGGAGTTGACGTATGCCATGTCGGTGTGGGGCATGATTACGTCGCGGTACAGCGTGAGCAATGTTTCTTGGGTTTCCTCGGTGGCGTAGTCGAATGCGTCGTCAAACTCGTAGTTTCCCAAAGCGTAAGAGTATTTGTAGGCGGCTTTCTCGATACGTTTGGTGTCGTTGGAGCACGAGCACAGGGCGACGGTGGCAGAGCAAAGGAGTATTATGGCAATCTTTTTCATAGTAATGAAAAAAAGAATCCGATAGGGTATCGGATTCTTTTTTGAATAATGATTATTGATTATTCTTCAACTTTGATGTTGACGGGTTTTTTGCCAATGTTGGACTTCACGCTGATGCTGGGTTTGGGGCCCTTTTCTTCTTTGGTGGAAGTCTGAATGTTGACGGTGTTTTCGCTGTTGCGCAACTGGACGCCGTTTTTGTTGACTTTGATTTCGACGGGACGGTCGTTGTTGTCTGCCTTGACTTCCTCTTTCTTGGTAGCCTTCTTGGCGGTAGCCTTTACGGGTTCTTCGACAACGGGTTCTTCAACGGCGGGGGTGGTGTCGATGACTTCTTCGACGACGGCGGTGTCGATAGGAGTGGTGTCGATAACTTCCTCGGGGGCATTGTTGTTGCAGGCTGCGGTCAGGGCCAATGCGGCGATGGCGAGGGCAACGAATTTGATATTCTTTTTCATTGTGTTGTGTAAAATAATATTACATAGGCCTTATCGGGCAGATAAGGCCTATGCGATTGTTTTTTTATTTATTTGACAGAGATTTTGCGAGCAATTCTTTTGGCGGGAGCAGCAGCAGCTTTTTTAGAAAGCAGTTCGACATGGCCGCAGCTGACGTTCATAGTTTTGACGGGAGCACCCTCAAGACCGGCACCATGGACGAATGCCTCCAAAGCGGAGAACATAGTGGCGTTCACAACAGTGGTGACATAACCGGCGTTGGCTTCGAATTCGGTGGTGTTGATGGTAGCGGATTTTGCCCACCAGTCGCCATACCAAATGGTGTCGCCAGTCGTCTGATCGAGGGCGAAGAGGGAGGATGACTCGTAGTAGTCAACATTGTAGAAAGTTTCACCACTCATAAAGCCCTCCTGAGCGGTCTCTTCGTGAGTGCCAGTGGCGTTAGTGGCCAAGATGTCGATAGAAGGATAGGCGCTGGTCTGAGACTTGTAAGCAATGATGTTCATTAAACCATAAGCATCGTAGTTCACGATTCCGAAGTAGCCTGCAGCCCAGGTGTCGGAGCCGAAAGTGACATTGATGCCATCAGCGGGAGCGTCGGCTTCGAAAGTGGCGGTGTAGGTTTCGTCCTTGCTGACGAGGATGGTGCGAGATGCCTCGGTGACACCGTCCTGCCATTTTACGAATTTGTAGCCTTCGTTGGCAGTAGCGCTGATCTGGATGTTTTTGCCTTCTTCGTAGACGCCGCCACCGGTGACAGTGCCCATGGAATCATCATTGCAGTTCACAGTGATGGTGTACTTTTTGACATCGGGATTGACGGGGTCATCCTTGGGGTCTTTTTCGCAGCTGACCATCATCATGGCGCCAGCAACGAACATAACACTTAACAGTTTGAAAATGTTTTTCATGTTGTTTGTTGATTTTAAATTGTTTATAAAAGAATTAATTGTAGTTCCTATTCTTAATATTAAATGCAAAGATACAATTTTTTTTTGTATTATAATGTTTTTATTGCTTTTTAAGTTTTTTTTAGTTTTTTTTTATTTTTTGGGATGTGCCTGAGTGTGGGTGGTTGTGTGGTTTTTGGTTACTTTCGGCGGATGTCGAGGGCGTCGCGGACGCCGTTGCCGAGGAGCATGAAGGCGAGGACGAGGAGCATGATGGCGAGGCCTGGGAGGAGTGCGAGGTAGGCGTTGTCGAGGAGTATGTAGCTGTAGTTTTCCTTCACCATGGTGCCCCACGAGGGCATGGGGGGCTGCACGCCGATGCCGAGGAAGCTGAGGCCCGCTTCGAGGAGTATGGCGCTGGCGAAGTCGGAGGCGGTGACGACGATGACGGCGCCTGTGATGTTGGGCAGTATGTGGCGGAAGATGATGCGGAAGGGGCTGTAGCCGAGGGCTCGGGCGGCTTCGACGTATTCTTTTTCTTTGATGCTGTAGACTTGTCCGCGCACCACGCGGGCGATGTCGACCCACATGGTGAGTCCTACGGCGATGAAGACTTGCCAGAAGCCTTTGCCAAGGGCAAAGGTGATGGCGATGACGAGGAGGACGGTGGGGATGGACCAGACGACGTTGATGAGCCAGGTGATGAGGTTGTCGGCCCAGCCGCCGTAGTAGGCCGCCAGGGCACCGAGGGTGATGCCGATGAGCAGGGCGATGAGGACGGCGATGAAGCCTACGGAGAGGCTGACGCGGCTGCCGATGATGATCATGCTGAGGACGTCGCGGCCGCTGCCGTCGGTGCCGAGGAGGAAGGTACGTGTTTCGGTTTTGACGACCTGGCTGCGTGCCACACGGCACACTTCGCCGTCGTTGGGTGTGCCGCAGGTGAGGCTTTCGATGTCGAGGCTGTCGCCTACGGCGGTGATGCGGTAGGTGGGTATGGCGGTGTAGGGCAGGGGCTGGCCGTAGAGCATTTTGTGGAGCCAGGAGGCGGAGGGCTGGGGGAGGTCGTCGTCGATGTAGGTGAAGCGGACTTGGGTGCCGGGCTTGAGGGTGGCGAGTTCGAGGTATTGCTGGTTGCAGTGGGGGGTGCTGTCGG
>JAZUFY010000009.1:0-14061 GCA_045640925.1 Bacteroidales bacterium | reverse complement strand
GACTGGTTCGACAGTGCTGCGTTCAAAGGAGGCATCATCCAGGCCACCACAGGACGAATCTTTTTCCCATACGTGGAGCCTTTCGGCAAGGATTTACGCGAGATATTGGGCAATGAGGAGTTTGCCAAACAGTATTGTTTCGACTCACTCTACACCATGACCCGCACCTTGGCCCAGCAGTATGCCGATAAAAACAAGTTTTACCTTGAAGGCTATTTCTCCAGCACGGTGAGCGGCGAGATATCGTTGGGCTATAGTGTGTCGCAAGGATCTGTGACTGTCACGGCGGGAGGTATGCCCCTCATCGAGAATGTGGACTATACGGTGGACTACACGATGGGTACGGTGCGTATCATCAACGAGAGCATCCTGAGTAGCGGTACCCCCATCAGCGTGAGCAGCGAGAACAACTCGTTCAGCATGATGAGCAAGACCATGTTGGGAGCCCATCTGAACTATGAGATACAGCCCGACTTCAACATTGGAGGTACGTTTATGAACCTCAGCGAGAAGCCGCTGACACAGAAAAACAATTTTGGCGAGGAGCCCACGAGCAACAGCATCTGGGGCTTCGACCTCAACTATCGTCACGAGGCGCCTTTCATCACCAAGTTGGTGGACTTGCTTCCAGGCATTGATACCAAGGCTCCTTCCAATTTGAGCCTCTCGGCAGAGTTTGCACAGTTTATCCCAGGTCTTTCTTCGACGGGCAGCAAGGAGGGCAGTGTGTCGTATATCGATGATTTTGAGGGAGCTGAGAGCGGCATAGACCTGAAGGGAGTGACATATTGGCATCTGGCAAGTACGCCACAGGACTATCGGCTGGCTATGCCTATGTTTCCCGAGACCGAGCCCGGCACCAATCTGGCATACGGTTTCAACAGAGCTAGGTTGGCATGGTATAGAATCGACAATGTGTTCTACAGCAGCGAGTGTCCTTCGAACATCACCGACGACGATCGTTCGCAGCCCTACGCCCGCCGTATCACCGAGCAGGAGGTGTTTCCCAATAAAGACCTTGCCGCTGGTGAGCTGACCAATATCTATGAGTTCAATCTGGCCTACTACCCCGAGGAGCGAGGCCCGTACAACTACGATGTGGCCCCTACGGCCTATAGTGCGGGTATCACCGAGGAGGGCAAACTGGCCGATCCGAAGAGTCGTTGGGGCGGCGTGATGCGCGAACTCGACTATACCGATTTCGAAACGCAGAACATCGAGACTTTGGAGTTCTGGCTGATGGACCCCTTTATCGATAATCCCAACCACTCGGGCGGCAAGCTGTATATCAACTTGGGCGACATCAGCGAGGATATTCTTCGCGATGGTCGCAAATCGTTTGAGAATGGGCTGCCCACTACAGGTGAGGTGGTCAATGTGGACACCACTATTTGGGGCCGTGTGCCTACTACGCAGCCTATCGTCAATGCTTTCGACAACGATGAGTCGGCCCGCAAATATCAGGACATCGGCTACGACGGTTTGAGCAGCACCCACGGCTCCGAAGACGAGCAGAGTTTCTTTGCCGACTATCTGGAGCAGATAGCCAACCTCTACGGCACCTCTTCGGTGGCGTATATGTTGGCATCGCAAGACCCTTCGGGCGACGATTTCCATTACTATAGAGGCAGCGACTACGACGAGGCCGATGTCAAAATCACCGACCGTTACAAATACTACAACAACCCCGAGGGCAACTCGTGCGTGGATGCCGACAATACCGAGTCGTACACCACTGCGGCCAGCACCTACCCCAATGTCGAGGATATCAACAAGGATAACACCTTGAGCGAGGCAGAGAACTACTACCAGTATGTGCTTGAACTCGACCCCTCGAAGATGATTATCGGCGAGAACCACATCGTAGATATTCAGGAGGCCAAGAACGTCCAACTCTCCAATGGTCAGACAACATCGTGCAAATGGTACCAGTTCCGCATCCCCATTCGCGAGTACGACCAGGTGATAGGCAAACTCAACGGCTTCCAGTCCATCCGTTTCATGCGTATGTTCCTCAACGATTTTGAGGAGCCCATCATCCTGCGTTTCGCCACCCTTGAGTTGGTTTATGCCACTTGGCGCAAATACACAGAAGACCTGCTCCAGCCAGGCGACTACACCACAGGTACGGGTGCCAACACCTCGTTCAGCATCAGTACTGTCAACATTGAGGAGAACGGCAACCGTGACCCTGTGCCGTATGTGCTCCCTCCGGGAATTGAACGCGAACAGTGGTATAGCACCTCTTCGTCCTACACCCAGCTCAACGAGCAGGCCCTCTCACTCGACATCACCGATTTGGCCTCGGGTGATGCCCGTGCCGTGTATCGCAACAGCCAGTACGACCTCCGCTATTATGGCAAGATGAAGATGTTCGTCCATGCCGAAAAGAAGTTTGAGAGCGACCCCATCGACGATGGCGACTTGGTTCTGTTTGTGCGTTTGGGTACCGACTACACCAACAACTACTACGAATACGAAGTTCCGCTGCAGTTCACCCCCTGGGGTACCAGCAGTTCCGACCCCTACAGCATTTGGCCTATTGACAACAATGTGGAGATAGACCTTACCAAGCTGGTCGACATCAAGACCAACCGCAACAAACTCATCCGCAGTGGCGACCTGAACTACAGCAGCCAGTTGCTCTACAGCGAATATGTCGAAGGACACAAATACACCGTTTTGGGAACGCCCAACTTGGGCAAAGTGAAAGTCATCATGGTGGGTGTGCGCAACCCCAAGAAGGAGTCGCTCGACGATGGCAACAACATGCTCCCGAAGTCGTGCATGGTGTGGCTCAACGAGCTTCGCCTCACCGATTTCAACAACAAGGGCGGCTGGGCGGCCATGGCCTTGGCACGTACCAACCTCGCCGACCTCGGAAACCTGTCGCTCTATGGTTCTTATACCACCGCAGGTTTTGGCAATTTGGAGGAGAAACCTACTTCTCTCGAATTGGTCAACACCTTGCAGGTGCAAACTACCCTCGACCTGGAACTTGGCAAATGTCTGCCCGAGAGTTGGGGCTTGCACATACCTTTCTATTTTGACTACAACAAGCAGGTGGGCTCGCCCGAGTACAATCCCCTCGACCCCGATGTCAAACTCAAAGAGGACCTCAAAACCTATCAGACACAGGCCGAGCGCGACAGTGTGCGATCCATGACCCAAGAACGCAAAACTACTACCAACATCACTCTCACCAATATCCGCAAAGACCGTGTGGGCAAATCGGTGCTCAAGCCTCATTTCTATGACATTGAGAATTTCTCGCTCTCCTACGCCTATAGCCGCGAGCGCTCCTCGGACGACGAGATTTCCTATTACAACAAAGACCAGCACCGTGGCAGCATAGCCTACACCTTTTCTCCCCATGAGCCAGGCTTGTTTGCCCCCTTTGCCAAAACCAAGTCGAAGTGGCTTAGCAATAAGAATTTCAAGTTCATCAAAGACTTCAACCTCTATTATAAGCCCAAGAACCTCAGCTTCTCCACCGAGGTGTTCCGCGACTATGAAGAAACCATGTTGCGCAACAAGGGTGCCGCCCTCGTCATCATGAAGCCCACCTATTTCAAACAGTTCACTTGGAAGCGAGAGTATGGCTTGCAATACGATCTGTGCCGCAGTCTCCATTTCCAATACAATGCGGTGGCCAATGCCCGTATTGACGAGCCTGTGGGACGTGTGGATACCCGTGAGTCGCACGACAGCATCTGGAACTCCATCGCACATTTTGGCACCATGCAGAATTTCCAGCAGGTAATCAATGCCACCTGGGACGTCCCCATCTCCAAGCTGCCCTACCTCGATTTCCTCCGTATGCCGGTATCTTACCGCACCACATTCAATTATATGGGTACCACCCAGGCTCTTGCTGCTCAGGGTGCCCGCCTCAATACCTCCACCCAGTTGCAGGCCTCGGTGTCGGGCACTATGCAGACTCTCTACAACAAGATACCTGTCATTAAGAACGCCTATCAGTTCAAGAGCAAGGAGCAGCCCAAAGACCCCAAGCGAATGAGCAAGAAGGACAAAGAAAAATATATTCAGGACTCTATCGCCCGAGCCAAGAACCCCGACTCGGTGCGTCGTGCCGAGATGGCCGAGACCCTTCACGAACTTGCCAATTTCGGACTTCGCTTTGTATCCTGTCTCAAGACTTTCAACATTCAGTACAGCAACTCCACAGGTTCCGTGCTCCCAGGCTATATGGGCAAATGCACCATTTTGGGCATGGATCCCTCCAACGGTTGGCTGCCAGGGCCTGCCTTCGTGCTGGGATATAACAACAATGTTGTCGAGACATTGCGTAGCAACAACCTCCTCTCTCGCGACTCGCTCATGAACCAGTCGCACGAGAACACAGTCAACCGCCAGCTCTCCATGCAGGCTGAGGTGGAGCCGCTGCGCGATTTCAAAATCTCTCTCAACTGTACGCAGAACTATCAATCGCGCGAGGAATACTATTACAAATACCTCAGCGAGTGGGACCGTGTCGATGGCCCGCTGTCCTATATGATGTCGGGCTCCTACACTTCCACTATTTGGAGTATGGCCACAGCCTTCGAAAATCCCGATGCTTTGTTCAATCGTTTCCTCGAAAATCGTTCCCTTGTGGCCTCTCGTTTGGCGGACAACAACCCCAATCCTTATTGCGACCAGCTGGTTCTCGACACCATGAACGGCAACTATTACCCTGCCGGCTATAGTGCCAACCAGCAGACAGTGCTCCTCACCAGCTTCCTCGCCACCTATCTGGGCAAGAACCCTTCCGATTACAATTTCTCCCCCTTCCTCGGATTCCCATTGCCCAACTGGTCGGTAAACTACACGGGCTTGAACAAGATACAGGCCCTCAAAAAGTGGTTCAACAATATCTCCTTGTCGCACAAATATTCTTCCACCTATAGCGTGGGCAACTACTATACCGATGCGGCCATCTCGGGTGTGCCCAATTATGACTATGGTCTTGAGACCATCCTCAACAACACGGGCGACTTCATCGCCCCTGTCAGCATGGAGGGTGTGCAGATCAGCGAGCAGTTCAATCCTCTCATCCGTCTCTCGCTCAGTATGACCAATAGTATCCAAGTCAATTTCTCCGTACAGAAGAACCGCACCCTCAACCTCAGTTTTTCCAACAACCAACTCACCGAGACCACCCGCGACGGTGTCACCTTTGGGGGCGGCTACCGTTTCAAGAATGTGGCCTTCGACGTCAAGGTGGGCGACGATGTGCACCACCTCAAGAGCGACATCGTGCTCCAGCTCAACCTCACTTACAACAGCAACAAGACCAATATCCGCAAAATCAATCAGAACATCAATCAGATATCCTCCGGTAGCGAAGTGTGGATGATTGAGGTCTCTGGCGAATATGCCCTCACTACCACCCTCACTGCCCGTTTGTTCTTCCAAACCAACATCAACACTCCCTTCATCTCCAATTCCTATCCCAACTCTACCACCAAAGGCGGCCTCACCATCCGCTTCAGTTTCTAACCCTGCTTTTTGACAACAATGAACTTAGATAGATTTAAAAACTTCGGCTCTGATGTACGCGACCTGGTGCTCTCCTTCGAGCAGCAGCCTCAGTCGCGTCCGTTCTTCGATGTCGAACAACTCGAAATCATTGCTGATTATTACCTCGAAGTGGCCGATGTCGAGGGTCTTGAGTCGGCGGTGCGTTATGGCGAGCAACTCTTCCCTTCCAATAGTGAGATTCTTTTGCGCCGAGCCCACCTGTTGAGTGTCACAGGCGAATATGCCAAATCGCTCGAATTGCTCAAACAACTCGAAAACGCCGACCCCGAAAACACCGACATCAGTTATGCTTTGGGTGCCACCTACAGCATGACCGAGCAACCCCGCAAGGCCATCCAGTACTATCTTCGTGCCGCCACCGACGGCTATGAGTTGGGCATGATATACGGCAATATCGCCGACGAATACTACAAACTCGGCGACGATGACCGTGCCGTGGAATATTATCGCAAATCTATCGAAGTCACCCCCGACGAGGAACGTTCGCTCTACAATCTTGCCAAGATTTGGGACGATAACGCCCTCAACGACCAGTCGTTGGCTTTCTTCACCCACCATGTTGAGGAACATCCCTACGCCAAAGGTGCCTGGTACAGCCTCGGCTGCATCTATTATTGGACACGTCAATACGAGAAGTCGGTTGATGCGTTTGAGTACGCCCTCGCTATCGACAAAACCCTTTTCAACGCCTATCTGGGTCTTTCCGATGCCCACCTCGCCATGCAGCACTACCCCCAGGCGGTACAAGCCTTGCGCGACTCGCTCGACTATGCCGACGACCGTCCCATGATTATCTACAGCATGGGCCGTATCTATATGGATCAGGGCAACTACCATGCCGCCATATCCTTTATCCACGACGCCATCAAAGAGGACCCCTCCTACAGCCTTGCCTGGAACGACCTTGGCCGTTGTTGCGAAGCTATAGGTCTTGCCGATGAGGCTGCTGGCTATTATCGCCGAGCCATCGACCTGGAGCCCGATGCCGACGAACATTGGATTACCCTCGCCGACCTCTATATCCGCACTCAGCGGTTTGCCGAAGCAGCCTCACTGCTTGAAAATGGCCGCACAGGGGCCTTGGAAGTCTTCCTCTTCGATTCCCGCCTTATCTATTGCTGTTTCATGTTGGGACGTCGCAACCGTATGCTCCAAATCCTCCGCACCGATGCTGACCAATATGGCGATTACTTCCCCAGCCTCCTCCAGCAATACCCTGCCCTTGCCTCCGACCTCGATGTGATGAATATTATTAATGGTGAATAGTGAATGGTGAATAGTGAATGGTGATGCGACAACCAAATTTAAAATTCTTAATTCAAAAAATATCTATGAAAAAAACGATTATCTTTCTCCTCCTTGCACTGATGTTCGCGGCTCCTGCCGTGGCTCAGCAGCAGAATATTGCCGAGCAGGTGCGAGGCACCGATACCGCCTCTTCGGGATGGGTCTCTTCGGTGCTCAATTGGTACGACGCCCACATGAACTACACCGCTGTGGGTCTGCTCATGACCCTCGAAAGTTCGTTTATTCCATTCCCCTCCGAGGTGGTCATTCCCCCAGCCGTATATGTGGCCAGCAATCCCGAAACCAAGAGCGGCATGACCATCTGGCTCATCGTCCTCATCGGCACCTTGGGAGCCATGTTGGGAGCCTATATCAACTATTTCCTTTCGCGTTGGCTGGGACGCCCCATCATCTATCATTTTGCCGATAGCAAGTTAGGCCATGTCCTCCAACTTTCAAAGGAGAAAGTGGAACGTGCCGAGACCTATTTCAACGACCACGGCAACATCTCCACCCTCATAGGCCGCCTCATCCCTGTCATTCGTCAGCTCATCAGCATCCCCGCAGGTCTTTCCAAGATGAACCTGGCCGCTTTCTCGCTCTTCACCTTTTTGGGTGCTGCGGTGTGGAACTGCATCCTCGGCCTGCTCGGCTACCTTGCCTATCGGGCTGCCGACCCCTCGGTCATTGAGAAGTACAGCCACCAGTTGTCGGTCATCATCATAGTCGTCTTTTGTGCTGCTGTGGCCTTCCTCATCCTTCGTGCCATCATCAAGAAAAAGAAGAAGTAAGCCATGGACACCGACCCTCAACAGCAGCAAGAGCCCTCTTTCGACTGGTCTCGTCTCTTTGTGCGCAAGGACCGTCCCCTGCCCAAACGCGGTTGCAGCTGGGCCTTCTACATATTCCTCGCCCTCCTCACCCTCGCGCTTGTAATAATGTATATCCAATACAGCAAACAATAATCAGCGAGATGACAGATGAGAGATGACAGACGGCTCCCGCCTCATTTTCAATTTTCAATTTTCAATTTTCAATTCCCATGTCTTTCCCCATTCTCGATACCCAGGTCTACAACCACAAACTCGTCTATCTCGACAATGCTGCCACAACCCAGAAGCCGCAGCAAGTAATCGACACCCTCACCAACTACTACCTCACCCTCAACAGCAACATACACCGTGGTGCCCATTACCTTGCCGCCGAGGCCACAGAACGCTATGAGCTGGTCCGTCGCCAGGTGCAGCATTTCATCAATGCCCGCCACAGCCACGAGATCGTCTTTACCCGTGGCACCACAGAGAGCATCAACCTCGTGGCCTCCAGTTTTGGCCGACGTTATCTCCATCAAGGCGATGAAGTCATAGTCTCGGGCATGGAGCATCATTCCGACATAGTGCCCTGGCAGTTGGCATGTGAGCAGGCGGGAGCCCGACTGAGGGTCATCCCCTTCAGCGACGAGGGAGTGCTCGACCTTGAGGTCTATCGCACCCTTTTCAACGAACACACCCGCATCGTGGCATGCAACCATGTCTCCAACACCCTCGGCACCATCAACCCCGTGGCCGAAATCACCGCCATCGCCCATGATCATGGTGTCCCCGTGCTTATCGACGGAGCCCAGTCAGTAGCCCATATAGCCGTGGATGTTCAGGCCATCGGTTGCGACTTCTACTGCTTCTCGGGCCATAAGATGTATGCCCCCATGGGCGTAGGCGTAATGTATGGGCGTGAGGAAATCCTCGACACCCTGCCGCCATATCAGGGTGGGGGAGAGATGATCAAGGACGTCACCTTCGAGCGTACCACCTATAACGAACTGCCCTTCCGATTCGAGGCCGGCACCCCCTCCGTGGGCGATGTGCTGGGCTTGGGAGCGGCCATCGACTTCATGCAGGCCGAAGGAATCGACAATATTGCCCGCCACGAGGACGAACTTCTCCGCTATGCTATGGAGCAGCTGCGGCAGGTGCCTGCAATCCGCTTCATCGGCACCGCACCCCACAAGGCCGGAGTCATCTCCTTCCTCATCGGCAGCTCGCACCCCTACGACGTGGGCACCCTGTTGGACAAACTCGGCATAGCTGTCCGTACCGGTCACCACTGCACCCAGCCCATCATGGATCGCTACGGCATCCCTGGCACCGTTCGAGCCTCCTTTGCATGCTACACCACCCGCCAGGACATCGACGCCCTCGTAGCCGCCCTTCTCCGCATCGCCCCCATGCTCGACTGATCCATTTCGCGCCGTGTAACTAAATAAACATATTTTAGAGCGTCCCTTCGGGACGCGTTCCTCTTATTACATCCTACCCCACACATCAAGACGAAAGTCTGATGTGTGGGGGGTAAAGCACCTGTGGTGTGGATGTCCATTCTGGACATGTTGAACTGCAGAGGGATAACAAAATACACACACGAGCAGTATCCAAAGAAGTGCCGAAGGCACTATCCCACCGACGTCGGTGCTATAACCCCACACTCGTAGTGTGGGGTATATGAAGCCAAGCTGTATCTGCGTGCAGACAGCACGCTCTAAATGTGATAGGGGCGCAAATTTACTGATTTTCTTTTAGTAACTTTATAATTTCCACATACCCCGCATTTCGTACGGGGTTACTCAGGGTACTGGTTTCCAGCCAGATCGAACTGGCTACAACTTGTGGATTAATTCCACCAACGCGTAGCAGATATCTAATACAGACAATTTTTTGCCAATTCAAATACTTTGTGTACTTTTGCAAATGAAATGACAATTTTAAAGTTCGACTTTAAAACTGTCACGATGAATAGAAAAAAATATGATAAATAGAGAATTAGCAAATACAATCAAACGAATAATGGGACAATAATGAGAGGAGAGAGGAATGTGTTTTTGAACAACGAATTTCACAAAAAACATTTCAACGCGAATTTTCGTAAATAACCGCGAATTTTCGTAAATTTTTTTAATGCATCAATATGATGTAAATGTCTTAAATATAATAATTTTCGAAAATTTTCGGACATTTATGGGCATTTTCGTTTGCGAAGCACGACTCCGAAGCAATAGTTGTTGGCGAGTACTGCCTTCGTGGTGCCCTCGTCCGTCGAACTATATGGTATCGCTATGGGGTGTTTATGGTGTCGCTATAGCGTCGCTTACGGGAGCGATGCTATGGCCATCCAGTCGTCATCCACTCGTCACCCTACGGCGGTTCAGCAACGAGGGCACTACGGAGGCACTGCTATGTTGGTGCTGTGGTCTCAACGAGAATATCCGCGAAAACCCAAAAAATATTATTTACGAACATTGACGGGCATTATCGGCTATTTGCGTTTTTGTCTCACTTTTCCGCAGCAATCTCAATCAAAATCAAAAAATATTTGCCGAATGAAAAATTATTCGTATTTTTGCACCTCAGTTCCAGAGGGTCTCTTGGGATTTATTACGGATCAAGATGGTCAACTTTCAGACGAGCACTCTAAATGATTAAGAGGTACTTATAGCGTATGTGTTTTGGTCGATATTAATACTGGATTGAAATAATAATCCAGTATTTTTGCATTTTGGGCAATGCAACCTTGTATATATTATCAAAGAGCAAAAGGAAAATGGTTATGCTTAATGAATAACACGAGTATGTAACGGTAATAAGATATGGATTTAAAGAAAACGAAACAAGACGACTTGCGAATCAGATTTGCAAATTTGGTGAAGCGGCAGAAAGATGGGCTGGAGTCGGTGTGCAGGCAGTTCTTTCCATGGGATGTATATCATCAGCAAGAACTAATCCAGTTCATCTTGCTACGCTTGTGGGAGTATCTGCAGGAACATGCCGATGAGGATGAGAGGCAGTGGGAGAGATGGTGCCCAAACATTGCACGACAAGTGGCTTGCAACTATCTGAAGTCTCACGAGTACCACAATAGCCTTCGATTGGTACCGCTCAAAAACATAATACAAGACGTTCTGCCTAATCTGGACGACGATACAGCAGAAGAACTTGAGCGCACTGAGGAAGTATTGCGCAAACTGGATGTTGACGACTATCGGTTAGTGCAACTTTATGTTGCAGGAATTCCACATATCCAAATGGCGAGACAACTTGGCATAAGTCTACGAAAGCTGCAATACCGCATAAGCGAAGTTAAACTACAACTTAAAAAATTATCCCTGGAACAAGAATAAAGATATTGTTATGAAAAGAACAAAAAAAACAATAACATTGCACAGCATCAAGCGGCTATGGATGCGGACGGGTCAACGTTCTGTTGAGGTGCCGCTGATAACACAGGAATTGATAGATGAAATCACCACCAAACCTTATCATGCCGCCCCGATGCCTCTTCGCATACCAACGCGCCCACCCAAGTCGAATCATCGATTGGCGTGGGCGACAGCGGCCAGCATCTTGCTGTTGATAGGTGCGGGCACATTATGGCTCATACGGCCAGCAGTATGCGAAAAGCAAAAACAGACAACTGTGCGAGCGAGTAATACCTTTGGGTTTGGAAAAGTCTCCGAACTGTCGACGGTAAAAAAAACGACGCTGCCCGAGGCAAAGAAGGAAACCGCACGAAATGTCAAGCATCAGCAAACCATGAATAGGGAGAAACATCAATGGCATACAGTAGCGACACCAGCTTCATCACAAGAGGTAAAACACGACATTGCTGACATTGTGTGCTATAGCGAGGGGCACATCAGCGACATTTGCGATGAGGAGACGGTGATTACAATGCTTTTGGCTTTTTTATAAGCAGCTACTAATGGTGCGATGATATTATAAAACATCAACCTATTTAATCCTTCGTTCAAGTTAGCGTACCAGTATTAATAAGCAACAATAAAACATTTGAGGTAATGAAAACATTACGCAATATAACATTCGCAATATTTGTTTTGTCATCTTTCGTGTCCATCGGACAAGGAGAAGTGTTGGCAGAACGCCTTGGTGCACACAAAGAATGGAATGTAGCTTTTGTGAGAGACTTGCGGATTGACTCCGTCCTCACCCTTAATGCGATTCTTATCCAGACATATAGCGACTCAGGGTGGGATGCGTTGCTGGCCACGATGGGGAAGTCATCTGAACAACTTTGCAGCGACAACTATTCTGGGAACATAGTATTCTGGTTTGCTGACAAAAACACGCTGATGGAGACATCGTTCAAAATGAGGAAAGATGACGACTGTTTTGTGTTTGCCCAATGCAGCGAACGTACCTTCGCAATATTCTTTCCTCACAATCAATCGGATAGAGACCGAATACTCTCGCTATATCTAAGCAAAGGCCAAATTGAATTGCACAAATTCTCGCAAAGAAACAGAAATAAATAATAAATCCACAAAAAAACGCCTATGTAAGCAATGTAAGTCCTACCATAGGAAACGAGTTTTGTACTCTCGGTGCAATATGGTAGGACAACAACCCAAAACAAGAAGTGCCTTTCATCCATTCCTTAAATAAACATGAGAGACACTTCTCACCCGCAAAGCGGGAATGCACACAACCAGCAATATGCACAGTCGAAATTCCCGACATTGCATTTGCAAAAGTACGAAGATTTTAGGAATTGTATCAAAAATCAAATTATTAAAAAAATGAAGAGATTATTGTTTTACAGTGCCATCCTATTAGGGATGATGTCCACATTCTCATGTTCAAAGAATGACCAAATATCGGACTCTAACGGTATGGCAGAATTGCACCAATTCGCACAAAGATGTAGAAACCATCCAGAAACGATGATTGCCCCTCTATGTCATGCTGACAGTGTATTGTATTACATTGATGTCTACTCGCATCTTTATGAAGGTCATATATACAAGACGAGTTGTAGCAGTCAAGAGGGATATGTGAATATCAGTATGGTTACTGATTCAAATGTCATCAAGACTTTCTACTCAAGACTATCAGCTTATGAAAACGGAGCAAAAGAAGTGGATGTTATTAAGACAACTGACTCAGTGGAATTCAGTAATTGGTACAATAAACATTTAAAAAATGGTGATGATATCTACGTACACTTTGATCCCAAAACAGGCATTTACTACGGCGAAGCCTGCCCACACGAAGGCGATAAAGGTGATGGAAAGAAAAATGATGAATAATTGGGGGTCTGTTTTGTTCAATATTATTATTGCAGATTGACATCTTTGTAAAGGAGAGGGGGCTCCTCGTGAAATCTCTCTCCTTTTAAAAAGTGTTGTATACGGGTATCCTAAAATAGACACCGCCAGCAAATTCCACAGGACTTTTTCATCCCTCGAGGCACAGCACTTACTACACATATACCCCATATATCAGACATACGTCTTGATGTGTGGGGTTTTTAGCACCGATGGCGGGAATGTTTCACAACATTTATTCCGAAGGGGAGATTGGATAGCCATATAACATGTGCAAAATTTGCACATGTTGGCAGCTTGGTGTTACTTTTTGTATCGCCAGGCGGGGGTGTTGTCGCATACCTGACGGCATGCGGATGATGCAACCTTGTAAATACCAGGCATTACGTACCAGGCTACCATATCAAATCCCTAATGGGATTAATTCCGCCAACAGGTATTCACATACTATATTACCGTTATCTCCGTTATTATAATATGGAACAAGAGATCATATTAAACGCTCCCCAAAAAGAAGACGGCTGGATGTTGGGTTGGAATCTTCGATGGACCTTAATGCTGATTATGTTGATGGGTTCTCTGCTGTTATCTTCATGCACGAAGTTAAAAAGGGATAATCCTTTTGCGGGTAATAAGTATGATGGTTGTATGGGGATGGAGAATGTTCGCTTTTCTTTTGATGGAGATTCGAATGCTGAAGCTACTGTCACTTCGGTTGATTTCGTGGGACACTTCAAGGATGTTCTCAAGGGAACATATACTTGCGATTCTACCATGGCTGTGATTCATTGGACGGCTGTGGGGGAGGATAATGATGTATATAAGACAGTTCCTCTATACGAGGACACTATTATTCTTGACACATCAAGGTCTATGATAATGCTCCATTCGCAAGGCAAAGTGCATGAGTTGAAGGAATACCACTTTGGGGGGATTAGAGAGGCCTATAAGAACGCAAATGGCTTTGGAGATATTTTAGTAACCACTGTGCTATGCATTATCCTTGCTCTGTTTTACGCGATTGAGCATTGGTATATCACAATTCCGATACTGATTGTTGTATTTGTCTCTCTCAAATATCAATCTAAGAGAAAAAGATATGGAACAAGAAAACA
>JAZUFY010000008.1:0-18296 GCA_045640925.1 Bacteroidales bacterium | reverse complement strand
ATTATACAAAAAGGAAAGTGGAGCCATCCATTTATGTCCTCACTTTCATCTGTTGGGCATCGACTCCCGTTATTACAAAATAAGGCTGGTGAATTGCTCCACCTTGTTGTATCATACTTGAGGTATGACCACATACAAGGGAAACGACCATCATTCTTTATTCCTGTAATAACTTTTGTGAAGTTGTCGATGATTCACAGATGAGGAATAAGGCGATAATGCGCTTTCTCTACGTTCCAATCCTTTTCGGAACTGCGGTGCAAAAATACGAATATTTTTTCATTCGGCAAATATTTTTTTGATTTTAATCGAGATTGCTGCGGAAAAGTGAGGAAAAAACGCAAATAACCGATAATGCCCGTCAATGTTCGTAAATAATATTTTTTGGGTTTTCGCGGATATTGTCGGACATTTTCGTTGAGACCTCAATACAAACATAGTGGTGTCTCCGTAGTACGCCCGTCGGAGAAACACCGTAGGGTGATACGTGGATGATGACTGGATGACTATATGGTCACTCCTATAAACGACGAGATAGCGACACAGGAGCGACTATGGAGCGACCCTACAGCGAAGGTAGGGCGAGGGCACTACGGACACACTTTCTCTCAACCACTATGTTTTTGGGGGGAGAATATCTGTTTTGTTTATGCTGGGCGGGCGTAGCGGCGGGTCATGAGGATGCTGGCGAGGTAGGTGAGGCCGCGGAAGGCGGAGAAGAGGATGAGGGTGGCCTCCATGGTGCCGAAATACCAGCCACCCAAGAGGACGGATACCAGGGTGGTGACGGCGTAGAGCACCTGCCAGTAGAAGAACTGGCGCAGTTTGTCGGTGACGAAGAAGATGCCGCTCAACGGTCCTGCGATGAAGGAGAGCACCATGGCAGGGGCAAGTATCTGGGCATAACGTCCGGCAACGGTCCACTGAGGCCCCAAAAAGAGGGTCATAAGCTGCGGCAGGAACCACACCAGCAGCAGACAGGCCCCAACCCCTGTGAGCACCAGCAGGGTGAGGAGTTTGTCGAAACTGGCGATGCAGTGGCCTTGGGTGCGTATCTCTTCGTTGGCCCGCTGGCGATAAACGTCACGCAGGGCGGTGCTAATGATGTTGATGGGGATGGCGAAGAGGGTCAGAGCCATGGAGAAATAGCCCACCTCGGTTTTGTTGAAAAAAGCCCCGATGATGAGGATGGGGAACGCCTGGCCGAGGGTGTTGAGCAGCTGGCCAGGCATGGTGAAGATGGGGAACTCCTTGAATTTTGCGGCACAGGAACGCATACCACGCCAAGTGACCTGAAAGAAGGTGTGTCCGTCCTTGAGCAACGCCCTCACAGCACAACCTACGGCGGAGATGATGCGCCCTGCCAAATCGCCCACGACAAGGCCCTGCGAACTGAGTCGGACAAAGCCGAGAAAGGTCTTGGAGAGGGCTATGGCCGAGGAGTTGACAATTTTGTTGACAGAGAGCGCTTTGAAATATTTTTCGCGTACACACCATTCGTTATAGACGTTGAAAACGATAATGCTGAAAGCGGCCACAGGGCAGACATAGATCCAGCGAGGCAGGTCGGGCTCATGGAGCATGGCGGTGAGGGGCTGGAGCAGGACGAATTGCATGAGTAGCCAGCTGAGGAGCATGACCACCGCCCCCAGACAGACGGAGAGGACGGCGAGGTTGGCGGCCTCGAGCTTGTTGTCAGCAATGAGGATGCCGCTCTCGTATTTGCCCGAACCAAGGACGGCCAGCACAGAGGTGATGGAGGTGAGTGTGGCGAGGAGGCCGAACTCTTCGGCGGTGAAGATACGCCCGAGAAGGGGATAGAACAGGAACGGCAGCACCTGTGCCAAGGCCACACCCGCAGAGAGGGTGAGGCTGTTTTTGGCAAAATCGCTCGACTTGATTTTGAGCCACAGGGTCTTCAGCATGGCTGTTCCTCCTTTCGCGGCACGAGGAACAACATGGCCAGGATAAGCACAATGCCACCATGGGTGAGCAGGCAGGTGAAGAGGGCGGAGTTGAGGAAATTGATGATGAGCAGCACGGTGAGGCCGATGAAACGGCTGTCGTAGTCGGCAGCATCGACAAGTCGCACCACACAGGCTCCCAGCACCACGAAGAGCAACGATCCGAGGAGGCCGAAATTCATGAAGCCGTCGGCGATGATGCCTGTGTTGCAGTTGATGGTGTCGCGTCCATACATCATCTGGCCGATGAGGTGGGACGGTTCGGCGGGATAGGGATATTGGAAAAAGGCGCCGAGGAAACTATGCGAGAGATAGACTTGCGCATGGTCGAAGAAACTGAAATAGGCATCGCTGACCAACACAGGGATAAAGAAGAGACGCCGCACAATGACGGATTCGACCATGAGGTTGCCCGTAAGGAGATTGAGGATCACAGCGGCAGCACAGAGGGCGAGGATGCCGTAGATGAAGAGACCCGCCTTGGCAAAACAATCTTTGAAAAGGAAACACACCAGCACCACGGCGATGGAGAAAAGGATGGTTTTGGCAGGGTTGACCAAGAAGAGGTAGAGCATCAGCACGATGCCCAAGAGGACCATATACCACCGCTGTCGAGGACGACAAAGGCCGTAGGCTATAAGCATGGGCAGCAGGACGTTGCATAGGGGGCCTTGGAGATAGTTGGTGAGCAGGTTGCCCTGGCTGAGAGTGGCTTGGCGAACCTCGTAGTTATGGCCATTGAGGGCGAAAACGGAGAGGTCGGAAGGGATGCCGAAAGTGGCGAACATAGGGATCATGAAAAGCAGCACCACGGCAGGGAGCAGCCACTGCTGGAGCCGTGAAGGAAGTTTGGGCGGACGTATGGCGGGAAAACGGAGCCACGGCGTGGTGATGAGGAACAGGAGCAACAACGAGAATACAGGCCCCCAAACGGTGGTAGTGCCGATTTGGAACATCACGATCTGAGGCAGGCAAAAGAGTATGGCAACCAGTATTCCCAAGGTATAAAGCCGACCATTGTCGGGCTTGAGAAAGAACATCACGCCCAACAACGACAAGAAGAAGCCGACACCGACAAGGATGGTAATCGGGGCAAAGTCGCAGTGGAAGTCCATGATGTTGAAATAATTGCGATAGACGAAGCGGTAATATTCTTCGAAGAGGAGCAGATAGAGCAACACGAGCGCCACAAGATGGCCCTTGGGGCAGGCAAGCCCGTGGGAAAGACGTGAGAGACAAGAATCAAACCTGTTTTTCATCCCAACACCGCAAGAAGACAAAGAAAGAGGTCAAAAGTGCCGAGGCAAGGAACGAGAGGAACACTATAAGCCAGCGGTTGAGGGTCTTGTGAGCAATGCCGGCATCGGAAGTGTTGAGGAGGGTGACCATTTGACAATGGCCGTTGCCTATCTCCACCTCGGCCAAAAGATGGTCGTATTTCTGCATCAGAGCCTCACGTTCCTCGGTAATGGGGAGGACTTTGAGGCTGTCCAAATGAGCGCGATAGACGAGGGCGACAGGAGCGTAGAGTTTTGCACCATAGCGGGTGGCGGTGTCGCAGAGCCGGGCATAGAGATCGGCTGCAAGATGCTCGACAGTATCTTTGGATCGATGGCGCACACGGAGGGTGATTTTCTGCGTATTGTCGGCCCAAATATCGACACCTTCTTGATTGCCGACCTGCTGGGAGAGATAGTCGCACACCTCGCTGCGAGGCATACTGGGAAGGGTGCGCAGGAGTGTGTCGGCATGGATCGAATAGTCGAGCAGACGCACCTCGTACCTTGCCTCGTAAACGGCAGGAGTGGGGAGGTCGCGGGTGACCCTTATTGCCAACAAAGCCATGGCCAAAGATATGACCACGACGGCCCAGCAATATTTCGAAAAAAGAGCCCTAAGACAACGGCTGTTCATAGAATACTATTCCAAAGGCACACAGGTCATGGTAATCAAATCGCCCGTGGTGTCGTTGGCTTGCCACTCTTTGGACACCTCGGAGCAATCGGACTTGCCAACCAAGGGCTCGATGCTGTGGGTGACGGGGTAATCGGCTCTCATGGTGACACAGGCACAACGTTTATCTTTACAGGCACAAACACAGACGAGCACTGTCAACATTGCTAAGACAACAAAATATTTTTTCATAACTTATTGTAATTTAATAATCGAAATTAAAAATTAAGCGTAGAATCAGCATCAGTCACTATTCACTTTTCGCTTTATCACGATGCAGAAAGGTGTAACCTTTCATCAGACCCGTGTTGGCATTGCCGATGAAGCTGAGCACCTGTTTGCCCTCGTCGGTATGACCGTAATGCTCCTTGATTTCCTCGACGGCGTGGGTAATGCTGTAACCTTTTTGGAACACGAAGCGGTAGATGTCGGTGATGTTGTTGATACTTTCGCGAGAGAAGCCGCGACGCTGCAAGCCCAACGAATTGACACCCGCGTAGGATATGGGGTAGCGAGCCGCCTTGACGAAGGGAGGTATGTCCTTGTCGACCAAAGAGCCGCCACAGGTGATGACATGCGAGCCGATATGGACAAACTGGAGGCAGGCAGTTTTGCCGCCGAGGATGACATAGTCGCCCACAATGATGTGGCCAGCCAAAGTGGCGTTGTTGGCAAAAACACAGTTGTCGCCAATCACACAGTCGTGGGCAATATGAACGTATGCCATGAGAAGATTGTTGTTGCCAATCAATGTCTTGCCCGAAGCGGCGGTGCCACGGTTGAGGGTGCAGCACTCACGGATGACATTGTTATCGCCAATCTCACAGGTAGTGTACTCGCCGGCGAATTTCAAATCTTGGGGAATGGCCGAAATTACAGCGCCAGGAAACACCTTGCAATTCTTGCCAATGCGGGCACCAGGGAAGATGGTGACATTGGGGCCGATCCAGGTGCCATCACCAATCACGACGTCGTCGCTGATAGTGGTGAAGTTGCCTATGGTAACATCTTTGCCGATCTTGGCATTGGGATGGATGTCGTTTATAATCATTTGTTATTATTAATATAATCAATTAAATATTTACTCAACTGGGCATTGGCTTTGTGGCCAGGCTTAAAAATGGAGAAATGGGCCTGCAAGGGCAAACCCACCAAACGAATGTCGCCCACGAAGTCAAGGAGTTTGTGGCGTGCTGGCTCGTTGGAGTAGTAGGGTTCGGTGGTGTTGAGTACACCGTCGTGGACACGGAACTGGGAGGCATCCTTGTGGAAAGTGCGCTCGAGACGGCGAAGCTGACGCGATCCGAGTTCCTTGTTGACAAACACCAAGGCATTGTCGAGGCTGCCCCCTTTGATGAGGTTGAGATGCAGCAGGGGCTCTATCTCGTGGAGGAAAACAAAAGTGCGGCAGGGAGCGATACCGGAGGCATATTGCGACAAATCGTCGATATGGGCGCTCTGGCGACCGATGACACTATTGGGGAAATCAATCACACATTCGACCGAAAAATGGTCGTCGGGGGTGATGTCGTAAACAGAACCCGTATCCTTGCACTCGAAATGCAGGGGCTCGGTGATGCGGAAAGAATGACGATCAACATCCTGCTCACGGATGCCCACACGGGTGAGCTGGAGCAGCCAGGGACGTGCCGATCCGTCGAGGATGGGAACCTCGCCGCCATCCAGTTCAACCAACACATTGTCCACCTGGCAGCCATGGAGAGCCGACATGAGGTGTTCGATAGTGGCGATGTTGTGGCGTCCGCTGCCTATAGTGGTGCCACGAGCCGTCTCGCTGACATTGGTGGCCACGGCGGGCTGGGTGACGATATTGAACCTGTCGGTGCGGCGGAAAGCTATGCCGAAATCGGGAGGAGCAGGGCGCACAGTAACCGTAACAGTGCGGCCAGTGTGAAGACCCAAACCCGTCAGACGGAACTCCTTGCAGATAGTAGTTTGTTTCATTGAATTGGGGTAAAGTGGAAGTCGGTCATGCGGTAAATGACGGCAGATTGGTTCTCAAAGCCATAATCGGAGCGGCTGTGGGAGAACGAAAGTGGGCAGAGCATTCCCTTGGGATTGGTGATTGCGGGCGATTTGAAGAAATCGGTGCCTTTGCTGTTCAAGCCGCTGACAAAGTAAATGATAATATCGTTGGCCATGCCGGCATAGACAGTGGTAGGCTCGGTCTTGTAGCGGTCGCGGAACAAATCGACAAAATTCTTCTGCTGTTCATCGTCCATACGCCAGTCGCCATAAAATGTGTGGTAATTGAGGTTTTGCAGCTGTGCGAAATCGACATCGCTGTATTCCGAAGACCAGTCGGTGAAGGTGAACAGATACGGGGTGTCGGTTTTGAAAGCGGAGAGCTTGTTGAGGAGCTGCGACACATAGATGCGGCTCTTGGACTTGTCCTGCTCATAAACGCTGACCACGGCGGCCTGGGGGCTGTTCTTGAGGGTTGTGGTGAGTTTGGAAGCCGAAGACCAGTTGACGAGGGAATAGTGCATCTCGCTGTGCTTGTCGAGTTCGGCGGTGAGAGCCGAGAGGGCGCTCTTTTCGGCTGCGGCACCTGAATGAATGATGAACACAGGTGCCGTAGGCAGGGCCTTATGGATGGCCCTCACAATAGATTTGGCGCAAGCCTCACGCGAGGGCATACATTTGAACACGTATGGGTTGCCCTTCACAATCTCCTCTCGGTCGGCCACAGGGTTTACGACAAAGAGGTTGGAATTGCGAGCCATCTGAGCCACCTTGTCGAAAGGCTGGCGGGTGAGAAGGGCGATGAGGAGGTCGGATTGAGCCACATTGTGGGAAGAGAAAGCACGCTCGACATCGGCATCGGTAGTACCTTCAACGTCTACCACATTGAGGGTGACGTTGATGCCCATTTTCTCCAATTGTTCCAAACCGAGGAGCAAACCTTCGTAGAACTGGATGAACTCAAGGCTCTTATAGGTAATCTTGCCTCGCTGTTCCACATCGAACTTGGAGGTGGAGATTTTGTCCATCTGACTGAGGTTGAAAGGCATCATCAACGACACGACGATGCTCTGACTGTTGACCCGAGGGCGTATGACGGCGGAGGGGCCGAGGGGTTCTTCATTTACCACCGTGTTGGCCTTGTCCTGTTTGCCCGAGGTTTTGGAGCCACCCTGATTATTTTTGCCCGAAGGAGTTTCGTCGGCTTGGGCCGTTGCAGAAAGGGCCTTAGTGCCATCGGACAGAAGCTGGCCTTTGCAGGGCAGCCACACCGTGTCGCCCACCTGGAGGAAATGGATGTCCTTCTTGGTGACGGCCTCAATCTCCTTCAAGCCGTAGGCGCGCGAGATAGCGTAGACGGTCTGCCCCTGTTCCACCACATGGACATAGTAGCGGCGGCCATTCATCACCTGCGTCTTGTGCGACACCTGGACGGCTTTGCCCCCAGGCATCTGCGCCCACACAAATGTCCCACAAAGGGCCATCAATATAAAAAATGTTATTTTCTTCATCATATCGATTGAATTGCCAAAACTAATTTATATCTAAAAATCCAAATCCTACTCCCATTCGATGGTTGCTGGGGGTTTGGAACTGATGTCGTAAACCACACGGTTGACACCTTTGACACGGTTGATGATGTCGTTGGACACCTTGGCGAGGAAGTCGTAAGGCAGGTGGCTCCAATCGGCGGTCATACCGTCGACCGACTCCACGGCACGGAGGGCCACGACGCTCTCGTATGTGCGCTCGTCACCCATCACGCCCACACTCTGCACCGGCAAAAGCATGCAACCTGCCTGCCACACCTTGTCGTAAAGGTCGTTGTCGCGGAGGCCCTGGATAAAGATGTCGTCAACTTCCTGAAGAATACGCACCTTCTCGGGGGTGACATCGCTGAGGATGCGGATAGCCAAGCCCGGGCCTGGGAAAGGATGGCGGCCAATCAACTCGGGTTTGATACCCAACTGACGGCCCACACGGCGAACCTCGTCCTTGAACAAGCTACGCAAAGGCTCCACAAGCTGAAGCTTCATATAGTCGGGCAAACCGCCCACATTGTGGTGCGACTTGATGGTTTGCGAAGGACCTTTGACCGAACTCGACTCGATAACATCGGGATATATGGTGCCCTGACCGAGGAACTTGGCATCGGTGATGAGCTTTGCTTCAGCATCAAAAACGTCGATGAAGGTCTTGCCGATAGCCTTACGCTTCTTCTCGGGGTCGGTAACACCCGCCAAAACGCTGTAGAAACGATCCTTGGCATCCACCCCCTTCACGTTGAGGCCCATGTCCTTATACGACTCCAGCACCCCTTCGAACTCGTTTTTGCGCAGAAGGCCGTTATCGACAAAGATACAATGCAACTGATGACCTATGGCCTTGTTGAGGAGCACAGCGGCCACAGTGGAATCAACACCGCCGGAGAGGCCCAGCACCACCTTGTCGCTTCCCACCTTGGCACGGAGTTCGGCCACGGTGGTCTCGATGAACGACTCGGGCGTCCACGACTGGTCGCAGCCGCAGATGTCCACCACAAAGTTCTTCAACAGCGTGAGGCCGTCCACAGAATGGTGCACCTCGGGGTGGAACTGAATGGCGTAGGTCTGCTCGCCTTCAATCTGATAGCCGGCATATTTCACGCTATCGGTGGAGCAGATGACGCGGTAATTGTCGGGAATGCGCTCGATAGTGTCGCCGTGACTCATCCACACCTGGCTGCCCACAGGGATGCCCTTCATGAGGGGATTGCCGTTGTCGATGAATTGGAGGTTTGCACGGCCATACTCGCGCACCTTCGAATGCTGGACGCTACCACCGCCGAATTTGGCAAGATACTGGGCACCGTAGCACACAGCCAGCAGGGGGAGGCGCCCCTTGATGTTGGTCATATCCGGCACAGGTGCGTCGGAAGCGTTGCAGCTGTAGGGACTGCCCGAAAAAATAACGCCCTTCACATCGGAAGTGAGGGCAGGAATCTTGTTGAAAGGATGAATTTCGCAGTAAATATTAAGCTCGCGAACCTTGCGAGCAATCAGTTGAGTATACTGAGAACCAAAATCTAAGATAATGATTGTGTCCATAGTTGTTTTACTTTATAAAGTTGCAAATATACGAATAAAAACTGATAAAACATATTATTATAAAAAATATTTTTCATCTGTTGGCGGAATTGATATGTTTTTTTGTCCTGCACTTTCTATCGGTCATGCTTTAACACCTTCTTAAAACATCTTAAAATTTAACCGTCATTTCTCTTTCTCTCTCCCCCCACTTTCCTCCCACTCTCCTTCCACTCTTCTTCCACTCTCCTTCCACTCTCCTCCCACTCTCCTCCCACTTTCCTTTTATTTAGGTTTTATTACTAAAGAACACCATAATAAAGCCAAAAATGAGATAAAAATGTTAATTACCCATTGGCTGAATTAAGATAGGATAAGCAACGAGGTTACCCCCTTGGAAGAGGGTGGGGTGAGGGCAGAACAAGGGCGGGGAAAAATATTTTTCAAATAAAATGTCGTTATTGCAAAAAAAAGTGTATTTTTGCAGATTATGAAAATAGTGTCCAAAATAGGAATCGTATTCCTAACTTTCGTTATGCTAACAAGTTGCGGAGGCTACGAGAAGTTGATGAAGAGCAGCGATTTCACCGCAAAGTACGAGGCGGCAATGAAATACTACTACAACAACAACTACACCAAGGCCATCCAACTGTTCGAAAATCTGATAATGCACTACCACGGCAAGGAGAACGCCGAGAATATCGCGTGGTACTACTCGGACTGCCTTTTCAAGGAGAAGGACTACTTCACCGCCGGTTACCAGTACAAGAACTTTTTCAAGCACTACCCCTACAGCGACCGCGCCGAGGAGGCCCTGTTCCGCGCCGCCTTGTGCAAATATTACGAATCGCCCGAATACTACCTCGACCAGCAACAAACCAAGGAGGCCATCACGGAGTTTGAATCGTACCTCGACCACTACCCTTCGAGCGTACATGTGCCCGAAATAAACGGCTACCTCGACGAGCTGAGGGCCAAGCTGATGCACAAGGACTACGACATCGCCTACGGATACTATTTCACCGAGCAGTACCATGCCGCCTACATCTCGCTCCAGACTTTTCTCAACAACTACCCCGACTCGCCGTATAAGGAAAACGCCATGTTCTACATGCTCGCCAGCGGCTATGAATACGGCATCAACAGCACCGAGAGCAAGATGAAGGACCGCTTACAGCAGGTGGTGAACGATTTCGACCGTTTCGCCACTTCGTTCAAGGACTCCAAGTACCTCGCCCAGGCGCAGGACATCTACACCAAGGCAAAGGCCGCTATCGCTAAGTTGGAAGAAAGATGAAAGATGAGAGATGACAGATGACAGATGGCGGAAGCCCACATTTCACATTTCACTTTTCACATTTCACAAATAAGATAACAAAAAATACAATAATATGGAAGAAATCAAGAAAAAAGTTCCCAACACGACCATCACCCGCAACACCGCTGAGTTCAGCCAAATGACCGAGAACATTTATGAGACCGTGGCTATGCTCTCCAAACGCGCCAACCAGATTGCCACCAAGGAGAAGAAGGAGCTCAACAAGCGCATCGAGGAGTTCGCTATGGGCAGCGACGGTATGGAGGAGTATTTCGAGAACCGCGAGCAGATTGACGTGGTACGCCATTTCGAGCAGATGCCCAAGCCCGTGCTCACCGCCACCGACGAGTATCTCGAGCACAAGCTCTACTACCGCAACCCCGCCAAGGAAGACCTGAAGCAGCAGAAGATGGAAGCCCTTGAAAACGAGGTTATCGCCGAACAGAAATAGGGCTGGAAAGTTTTTCGGATTTTGAAACGATTTTCAGGCTATCAGACATATAAGTATCTGAACATCTGAAAAGTCCAAATATCTAAACAATTAAGCTATGAATATCATCGTCGGCATTACTGGCGGTATTGCAGCATATAAGACCCCCTTGCTCGTGCGGCTCCTTTGCAAGGCTGGTCACACGGTGAAGTGCGTGGCCACCGAGCACGCCCTGCAATTTGTCACCCCCCTGACGCTGGAGACGGTGTCGGGCCACAAGCTTTATGCCGACCTTTTCGCCCCTACCAACGACCACACCACGGAGCATATCTCGCTCAAGGACTGGGGCGATATGCTCGTTGTGGCTCCCGCCACAGCCAACATCATAGGCAAGATGGCCTCGGGGATAGGCGACGACGCCCTCAGCACCCTGCTGCTCTCGTTTACGGCCAAGCCCATATACTTGGCTCCGGCCATGAACACGCAGATGTGGGAGAGCCCCATGGTGCAACGCAACCTCGAATATCTCAGATCCATAGGCGTCCATATCGTCGCCCCCGATGCGGGCGAACTGGCTTGCGGCGCCTCGGGCACAGGCCGTATGGCCGAACCCGAAGCGATATTTGCCACCCTGCCCCTCAGGCCTTATTCAAACGATTTGGCGGGGAAGCGTGTGCTGGTGACAGCCGGCCCCACTTACGAGCGCATCGACTCGGTGAGGTTCATAGGCAACTATTCTTCGGGCAAGATGGGATTTGCCTTGGCCGAGGCCTTGGCCGCCCACGGCGCCGAGGTGGAGCTGATTACCGGCCCCACGGCCCTGCACACGGTGCACCCCAACATTCACAGAACCGATATTGAGTCGGCCCGCGAAATGTTTGATGCCGCCACTACCCTTTTCCCCTCCTGCCAGGCGGCGATACTTTCTGCCGCCGTGGCCGACTACAGGCCCGAGCACACCGCCGACCACAAACTCAAGAAGCAAGGCGATGCGGGCATGACCCTCAACCTGGTGCAGAACCCCGACATATTGGCCACCCTCGGCACTATGAAGCATGAGGAACAGACACTTATCGGTTTTGCCCTTGAAACCAACGACGAATTGTCCAATGCCGAGAAAAAGTTACAGAAGAAGAACCTCGACTATATCGTGCTCAACTCTTTGCGCGACCCTGGTGCGGGTTTCGGAGTGGACACCAACCGAGTGACCATTCTCAGCCGAGACGGGGGTTCCTTCAATTCACCCCTGCTGCCGAAGTCGCAGATTGCCGAAGAAATCATCCTCCACACACTCGTGAATGGCGAGGGACTGTAACTTTCGCCTACTGATTTATAATTAACTTATTGTCAAAACAAAAACGTCTTACCATGAAAAAGCTTTCCATCATAGCCATCGTTCTTTCCTCTCTGGCCATCGCAGGTGAAATATTCGTCTATGCCACACAGAAAGAGGACAGCGAAGATATTCAGCGTAAGGCCATCATGGCCGATTATCGGGTTTATGCTCCTGTAATTCCCGACACATTGTCCTTTGCGGGAGAGGAGGTTCCTTTGGGGACATATTATGTGAGGGAAGGCTTGGACAATGAGCTTATTGTCAACATGTATCGTCAATCCAGCACGATACTTTATTTCAAACGCGCCAACCGTTATTTCCCCATCATCGAGCCCATACTCAAAAGGAACGGCATCCCCGAGGATTTCAAATACCTCTGCGTCATTGAGAGCGGCCTCACCAACGCCACCTCGCCCGCCAAGGCCCAAGGTTTCTGGCAGTTTATCAAAACCACGGGGACGAACTACGGCCTCTTGGTGAACGATGAAATTGATATGCGCAACGACATCGTGGCCTCCACGGAAGCGGCTTGCCAATATATACGAAAACTCTACAACAAGTTCCACAGTTGGTCGGCAGCAGCGGCTGCCTACAACTGCGGCGAAAACGGCCTGGCCAAACGTATGGAGGCCCAAGGCACTAACTGCTATTACGACATACGCCTCAACTCCGAAACGGCCCGCTATGTCTACCGCATCCTTGCCATGAAAATCATCATGCAGCAACCACAGCAGTACGGCTACTTTATCCGCCACTGCGACCTCTACCCCCCCATTCCTACCCGCACAGCCTCGCTCTCGGGTCAGGATGTTGACCTCTACAAATTTGCCAAAGACAACGGTACGACCTATCTGATGCTTCGCAAGTTGAATCCTTGGCTACAAACCGACAATTTGAAAAACAAAGCCGGCAAAACCTACACCGTCAAACTGCCCGTTGAAAACGGCACTCTGCAAAAGACCTTGACCAAAGGCAAGAAAAACACCGACTTTATCACCAGAATGTGATAGTAATGAAAAATGGAAAATTAAGAACAAATCTTCCGCCACACTTTTCAATATTAAATAGTAAGACCTCCTTTCCACTTTCCACTTTTCATTTTTAATTCTAAATTTTTATCGAAATGGCCAAAATAGAAATACTCGGTGCACGTGAGCACAACCTTCAGAATGTCGATATAGACATTCCCCGCAACCAATTGGTTGTTTTCACGGGGCTCAGCGGCAGCGGCAAGTCGAGCCTGGCTTTCGACACCATCCATGCCGAGGGCCAACGCCGCTACATGGAGACTTTTTCGGCCTACGCCCGACATTTCATCGGCAACATCGAACGCCCCGACCTCGACAGCATCAACGGCCTCAGCCCCGTCATATCCATAGAGCAAAAGACCACCAACAAAAATCCGCGTTCCACCGTAGGCACCGTCACAGAAATCTACGATTTTGTGCGTCTTCTCTACGCCCGCATCGGCGAAGCATATTCGCACATCAGCGGGGAGCGCATGGTAAAATACACCGAGGAGCAGATTCTCTCACTCATCAACGAAAAATACGCCGGCAAGGACATCATGGTGCTGGCTCCGCTGGTGAAAGCCCGCAAGGGACACTACCGCGAACTTTTTGCCCAAGTGGCCAAGAAAGGGTTCCTGCGGGTTCGCGTGGATGGGCAAATCTGCGAGCTCAGCTACAACATGCAGGTGGACCGATACAAGACCCACGACATTGAACTGGTCATCGACCGTGTGCGTGTGGGCAACAATGCTGACCGTCTCAAAGAGGCAGTACGATCTGCCTTCAAGATGGGCAAAGGCATCTTGATGATTCTTGAAGGCGAGAACACCGCTTTCTACAGTCGTCTGCTTATGGACCCTGTGACAGGAATCTCCTATCCCGAACCCGAACCCAACACGTTCTCGTTCAATTCGCCCTACGGAGCCTGCCCCAAGTGCAACGGTCTCGGTCAGATTGCCCAAATCGACATCACCAAACTCATCCCCGACCCTTCCAAAAGCATCAGAGACGGTGCTTTCGAGGTGCTCGGCAAATACAGCCCTACCAACTATTTCTACCGCAAACTCGAGAACCTCGGCAAATTTTACCACTTCACCATCGACGACCCCGTGGAGAGTTTTTCCGAGGATGCCATGAACACCATCCTCTACGGCACCAGCGACTTCACAGGCTTGGAAGATGCCTACGAAATGAACCACGGCAATAGTTTTCAAGGCATTGTGAACTATATTATGCAGATGGCTTCCGACGATAGTTCCGCGGCCTTGCAAAAATGGGCTGCGAGTTTTATGAACACCGTGCCCTGTCCCGAGTGCCACGGCTACAGACTCAAACCCGAAAGCCTCGCTTTCAAAGTCGATGGAATACATATCGGCGAGATGGCTCAGCTGGACCTCATCGAACTCCATGACCGCCTTCTTCACCTCGAAGAACGCCTTGACGGAAAGCAAAAGGCTGTCGCACACGAAATTCTCCGCGAAATTCTTAATCGCACTCAATTCATGATTGACGTGGGTGTTGGCTACCTCTCGCTCAACCGAACCAGCAGCAGTCTTTCAGGAGGCGAATCGCAACGCATACGTCTTGCCACGCAGATTGGTGCCCGCTTGGTCAACGTGCTCTACATTCTCGATGAGCCCAGCATCGGACTTCACCAACGTGACAACCAGCGTCTTATCAATGCACTCAAAGAACTGCGAGACTTGGGGAACAGTGTCATAGTGGTAGAGCACGACCGCGACATGATTATGAGTGCCGACTATGTGGTGGATATTGGGCCTGGTGCTGGCGTTCATGGGGGCAAAGTCATCTTTGAAGGTTCGCACGAAAAACTGATCCACTCTAAGAAGCACACCCTCACCCTCGACTACCTCAACCGCGTCAAAGACATTGTTTTGCCACAACGCCGTCCCACGGAAGATTGTGACCACCTTGTTTTGGCAGGAGCCACAGGCAACAACCTCAAGAACGTCACCCTCGACCTCCCCCTTCGGCGGTTTGTTTGCATCACAGGGGTTAGTGGAAGCGGCAAATCTTCGCTCATCAACGAAACCCTCCACCCCATCCTCAACCGCTTTTTCTATCACTCGCTGAAAGAACCCCTACCCTACCGCGAAATCACTGGACTCGAACATATCGACAAAGTCATCGAGATAGACCAATCGCCCATAGGTCGCACCCCGCGCAGCAATCCCGCCACATACGTCGGTGTTTTCGACGAAATCCGCACCCTCTTCACCCAGCTGCCCAGCGCCCGCATCCGTGGTTACAAACCAGGCAGATTCTCCTTCAACGTAAGCGGAGGCCGTTGCGAGCATTGCAAAGGAGCTGGAGTCCGAACCATTGAAATGAACTTTCTGCCAGACGTTTATGTCAATTGCGAAGTCTGCAACGGCAAACGATACAACCGCGAGACCCTCGAAATACGCTACAAAGGCAAAAGCATCGCCGATGTGCTGGATATGACCATCAACGAGGCCGTAGAATTCTTCGAATCCTACCCCAAGATATACCGCAAACTCAAAACCATACAAGAGGTAGGCCTCGGGTACATCACACTCGGACAGCAATCCACCACCCTGAGCGGAGGCGAAGCCCAACGCATCAAACTCGCCGCCGAACTCGCACGTCCCGAAACGGGAAACACACTCTACATCCTCGACGAACCCACCACAGGCCTGCATTTTGAAGACATCCGCGTACTTTTGGAAGTGCTGCAACGCCTCGTGGATCGAGGCAACAGCGTCCTTGTAATCGAACACAACATGGATGTCATCAAAGTGGCCGACTGGGTCATCGACATGGGACCCGACGGAGGTCGCCGAGGGGGGAAAATAATGTTTGCGGGCACGCCCGAAGACCTCGCCGCACAACCCGACAATTTCACCGCCCAATACCTCCGCGAAGAACTCGAAGCCACAACAAAACATCAAAAATAAAGACATACGACAACCGCACTGTTCATACTCTACCTTTTTGCCGTCCCAGCCCTGGTGATGCTCCTTGCCCACAAATGGACATGGATCGACAAAGTCAGTCCCATGTCCGTGCTATACATCATCGGCCTGCTCGTGGCCAACTTCACACCATGGATGCGCACCCCTGGGCTTCTCGACCTCGACAACCTCCTTGGAAGCATCTGCATACCTTTGGCCATACCGCTGATGCTCATGTCATGCAGTCTCGCCAATTGGTCGGCTAAAACAGCCGTCAAAGCCTTCTTCAGCGGCCTCATTGCCGTGCTCATCGTTTCGGTGGCGGGATTCTTCCTGTTCCGAAACAACGACGACCCGCGACACTTTGCCCAAATCTGCGCCGTTTCCATAGGCATATACACCGGAGGAATCCCCAACATGGGGGCCATAGCACAAGGGGTAGGGATGGATCAGGAGACATACCTCTATCTATCTTCTTTCGATTTGATAGTAACAGGATTGTACCTCGTATTTATCATTTGCTTTGGTCGCCCCTTCTTCCGAAAACTGCTCCCACACAATACAGCAAAAGCACAAAACACCCCATTCGCTGAAAACAAGATATCACCTTCCGAACCTTTACGAAATGCCTCCGTATTACCACAGATAGGGGTGATAGCCACCGCGTTCCTCATTGCGGCGGTATCATACCTCCTCTCCACCCTTTTCAGCGAAAGCCTCTCCACCCCCATGCTTATTCTGATTCTCACCACCCTCGCCATCGCGGCCTCGTTCCTCCCCTTCGTCAAAAAATCCAACCAACTGAGCGAAAGCCAATCCCGCATCAAACCTTTTGATTTGGGGCTTTACTTCGTATACGTTTTCTGTTTTTCGATAGCCAATGCGTGTGATGTAAGACAAATGGACCTCGCGGGAAGCCTCAACATATTGTGGTATATTCTATTCGTAATATTTGGATCCTTGGCGTTGCAGATACTTTTTGCAAGACTCATCCACCTTGATAGCGACAGCACCATGGTCACCTCCGTAGCCCTCATCAACTCGCCTCCCTTTGTCCCACTTGCTGCCGCACTCCTCAACAACAAAGATGTCATAGTATTAGGAATCACCGTGGGGCTTCTTGGATATATGTTTGGCAACTATCTCGGCCTCGGCTTCTTCTTCCTTTTCGCTCCATAGCACCTTCGCTCGTTACCATTTATCTCCTCGACAACCCCTCCGCGATTCGATGACGAAAGTCATTAAACAGGATCACACATTTTTGAATTAAGAAAGAAAAAATGAAAAGCAAGTCTCTCGACCAATTTATAGTTCACTATACTCATTTTAACATTTCAATTCTAATGAAACAAAATTGGGAGGAAAGTGGAAGAAGAAAGGAAGGAAAGAGGAAGGTGAGAGTATGCCAAGCGATAATAAGGAATTGTTAATAATAACAACCTGTTGGCGGAATTAATCCCGTTAGGGATTTGATATGGTAGCCAGCCATTCATATGGCTGGTATGTTATGTGGTGTTTGTTTCACGATGCCGTCAGGTATCGGACTTCATGAATTGAGAATTGAAAATTGAGATTGGTGACTTGTGATTAGTGACTTGTGATTAGGTGGCTGCCGCCCTCCCAGTCACTAATCACTATTCACTATTCACAATATTGCGTTACTGGTTGCAAAACGACCAGAGACTAACCGCATAACTACATGATATTGAACTCCTCCGATGTCTCTTTCAAACCCACAAGGTATAGCAGATTTTGGAAAGAAAAGGGTTTTTCGATGATTTTTTAAGCATTTTTCATTTTTAACATTGTGAGATGTCTCTTGTCTCTGGTCTCTTTGCAATCAAAAGTGCTGTTTTTAGGCGTTTTTTATATATGTATTTATTAATTATTAATATTATATATATATATTATTTTTTTGAAAATATGCTCACACATTGCAAAGAGACCAGAGACTGGAGACCAACTTAACTTATTATATATTTAATATATATATTGCAAATTTAAATATTTGTGTTTCATTATTTTGCCATGTCGTTTTTTATTCGTATCTTTGCATCAAATTAGTCGCTCGAAGTATCTCAAAAAAGACCAAAGTCTCCCCAAACAAGCCAAAAAATAACCAAAAATCAAACACGATGACCCCAAAAATGCAACACTTGACCCTCATTTTCGATCAAATTTGTTTATTTTTCGCTCAAAAAATGCCAAAAAATAGCCTCTCATTTTTTGAACTGATAGAGACTTGGCGTAAAACACCCCCCTTAGTGTGTCAAAAACATACCCTTAGTGTTCAAAAAA
>JAZUFY010000007.1:0-4232 GCA_045640925.1 Bacteroidales bacterium | reverse complement strand
TTTCAGTTGCTTTTTTGTTGTCCATCCAGGACTCGAACCTAGACTGGCTGATCCAGAGTCAGATGTGCTACCATTACACCAATGGACAATGCTTGTTTTTCCTTTCGAAAGCGGGTGCAAAAGTACTAATTTTTTTGCAATTGACAAAGTTTTTTTTGATAATATTTTTTTATGTGCTGATTGTCAATGAAATATTTTTTTGATTTATGCTTGTTTTAGCCGTCAAAACGGACAGATTTCTTGATAAGATCGACAATATGGGCCACATCCGCTTCACTTACGCAGGGGCCGCTGGGGAGGCACAAACCGCGTTGAAATAGGCTTTCGCTGACCCCGTTCAAGTATTTGGGTACATCGCGATATACCGGCATACAATGCATGGGTTTCCACAATGCGCGGCTTTCGATGCCTTTTTCGTCCAAAAATACTCGCAGCTGCTCCACGTTGTCGTTGGGTTGTCCACCCTCCGAAACCACCGTTTTCACGGTCGAGGGCTTGCCGTCAACGATAATTTGAGCTTTAGGGTCGAGCAGTATTGTGGTGAGCCAATAGTTCGACTCGAATCTGTCCGAAGGGGCACTGTGTACCTTCAAGCCAGAAAAATCTTTAAAGGCTTCCACATAAAGTTGGTGGAGATGCTGATGATGGGCGATATGGTCGCGCAAAACGGTCATCTGACCGCGACCGATACCTGCCGAAATGTTGCTCAGGCGGTAGTTGAATCCAACCACCTCGTGCTGGTAGTAGGGGGTGGGTTCCTTGGCTTGGGTGGCGTAGAAGATGGCGTTCTTCTTAGCTGCCTCGTCGGGGCAAATCAGGGCTCCGCCTCCGCTGGTGGTTATCATCTTGTTACCATTAAAACTCCAAACCCCGTACTGGCCGAAAGTGCCGCACATCTGGCCGCCGAATTTCGACCCGAGGGCCTCGGCTGCGTCCTCCATGACGGGGATGTCGTAACGGTTGGCGATGTCCATGATGCGGTCGACTTGGGCGGGCATACCGTAAAGATGAACCAGGATGATGGCCTTGGGGGTGCGACCCGTCTTGGCGATGCGGTCTTTGATGGCAGTTTCCACGAGGTCGGGATCCATGTTGTAAGTGAGTGGTTCGCTGTCGATAAGGACCGGCTTAGCACCGAGGTAAACGGTGGGGTTAACGCTGGCGCAGAAGGTGAGGCTTTGGCAGATGACCTCGTCGGCAGGGCGGACGCCGAGGTTGATAAGCCCGAGGTGGACAGCTGCGGTGCCCGAACTCAGGGCGCACACCCTTTTCTGCTCCAATTGAGGGCATTGGGTGCTCCGCATAAACTCTTCCAAATCTTGCTCAAAACCATTCACGTTGGGACCCAGTGGGACCACCCAATTGGTGTCGAAGGCTTCGTCGATGAAGCCTTTCTCGCGACCCGACATGTGCGCTAAACACATGTATATCTTTTTATTGTCAGCCATCGATACACTTTTTTGCAATGCAAAGTTACAAAATTATTTTGATTATGTGATGATAAAAACATAACTTGTGGCGATATTTGTGAATATTTGCCCGCTTCAGATGAACAAGTTGCTCCCTTGATGCTCCCACTCTTGTTATATCGTTATGGTATTCTTATGGTATCGTTGTCTTATCCGGCATACCATAAGGATACCATAACGATGGGAGAATAGTGGGAGAATAATGGGAGAATAGTGGGAGAATAGTGGAAGAATAGTGGGAGAATAATGGGAGGAAACTGGGAATTGATTCCTTTTTTGCTATGAAAAAAAACTTTTTTTATTATTCATACAATATAATTGAAAATTCGGCGTTATAAATAGGTTTTTGCTATAATTGTGTAATATCAAAAAAAGAAAAATATGAAAATAGCTGTTGCCGGAACCGGTTATGTAGGTTTGAGTATCGCCACTCTGTTGGCCCAACACAATGAAGTTGTCTCTGTCGACATCGTCCCCGAACGTGTCGAAATGGTCAACCATCGCAAGTCGCCTATTCAGGACGACTATATCGAGCGCTTCTTTGCTGAGGATCTGATTCTCAGAGGCATTGAGACTTCGAGCAAGGGCGATAATCAGCCGATGCTTTTATCCAAGCCGCTTTCGTTGAAGGCCACTACCGACTCCGAGGAGGGTTACAAGGATGCCGACTTTGTGGTGATTGGCGCTCCGACCAATTACGATAGTGTGAAGAATTTCTTCGATACTTCGGCTGTGGAGGATGTCATCAGTAAGGTGATGCGCATCAATCCCAACGCCATTATGGTTATCAAGTCCACCATTCCTGTGGGATACACCGAGCATATTCGTCAAAAGACCGGTAGCGAGAATATTATCTTCGCCCCTGAGTTTCTCCGTGAGTCGAAGGCTCTTTTCGACAATCTTTATCCCAGCCGTATCATCGTCGGCTACAAGCAGGATGACAAACGCCTGGAGGAGAAGGCCCATCAGTTTGCCCAGCTCATCCGTGGTGGTGCTAAGGGTACGAGCCCCGACAGCCTCAAAAAGGGTGGGGCAGAGGATATCCCCATGCTGTTTATGGGCAGCACCGAGGCCGAAGCGGTGAAACTTTTTGCCAACACTTATCTGGCCCTCCGTGTCAGCTATTTCAACGAATTGGATACTTACGCCGAGCTCAAAGGCCTCGACACCCAGCAGATTATCAACGGTGTGTGCCTCGACCCGCGTATTGGCAGCCATTACAACAATCCTTCTTTCGGCTATGGCGGCTATTGCCTCCCGAAGGACACTAAGCAGCTTTTGGCAAACTATGCCGATGTGCCTGAAGACCTTATCCGCGCTATCGTTGATTCGAACAAGACCCGCAAGGATTTTATTGCCGACCAGGTGCTGAAGATGGCTGGTTATTACGACTATTACAATCGTGGCGATTTCAAGGCCAGCGAGGAGCATGAGTGCATTATCGGTGTGTATCGTCTCACGATGAAGTCCAATTCGGACAATTTCCGCCAAAGTTCGATCCAGGGTGTTATGAAACGTGTAAAGGCCAAGGGTGCCAAGGTGATCATTTATGAGCCGACCCTTGAGGACGGAAGCACTTTCTTCGGCAGTTTGGTGGTGAACAACCTTGAGGAGTTCAAACGTCAGAGCCAGGCAATTATAGCCAACCGTTATGATGTTTGTTTGGACGATGTGGTTGAGAAGGTTTATACCCGAGATATTTTTAAACGTGACTAAGATAATGAGGAATGGGGAATCGACATCCCATTCTTCATTTTTAATTTAAAATTCTAAAATGAGCACAAATCAAACTAAGTCCTCGCAAGGGGCAAAGAAGGGAACCCGAAACATCATTATCACAGGTGGTGCTGGTTTTATCGGCAGCCATGTGGTGCGGCTTTTTGTGAACAAATATCCTGATTATGAGATTTATAACTTGGATAAGTTGACATACGCGGGAAATTTGGCAAATCTGAAAGATGTGGAGGATAAGCCCAACTACCACTTTGTGAAGGCTGACATTTGTGATTTTGAGAGGGTGTATGCGTTGATGCAGGAGAAAGAGATTGACGGCATCATTCATTTGGCCGCCGAGAGCCATGTCGACCGCAGTATCAAGGATCCTTTCACTTTTGCTCAAACCAATGTGATGGGTACGCTGAGTATGTTGCAAGCCGCCAAACTCTATTGGGAATCGCTGCCCGAGAAGTGGGAGGGCAAACGTTTTTACCATATCTCTACCGACGAGGTGTATGGCGCCCTTGAGATGACCCACCCCGCAGGTGTGGAGCCTCCTTTCAGCACCAAAGCCTCCAGCGGCGAGCACCATTTGGCTTACGGCACCAAGTTCTTTACCGAGGACTTGAAATATCAGCCACACAGCCCTTATAGTGCCGCCAAGGCTTCGAGCGACCATTTCGTGCGGGCTTTCCACGACACTTACGGTATGCCTACCATCGTCACCAATTGTTCGAACAATTATGGCCCCTACCAGTTCCCCGAGAAATTGATTCCGCTTTTTGTGAACAATATTCGCCATCGCAAACCTTTGCCGGTGTATGGCAAGGGGGAGAATGTGCGTGATTGGCTGTATGTTGAAGACCATGCAAGGGCCATTGATACCATTTTCCATAACGGCAAGGTGGCGGAGACTTACAACATCGGCGGTTTCAACGAGTGGAAGAATATCGACATCATCCATGTGCTTATCAAGACGGTTGACCGTTTGTTGGGACGTCCTGAAGGTGCGGATGAGGACCTTATCACTTACGTTACCGACCGTGC
>JAZUFY010000006.1:0-3292 GCA_045640925.1 Bacteroidales bacterium | reverse complement strand
ACACCTGGCGTTTCGGGAATAGTTTTGAGCCGTAAGGCTATACGTTCAATATTTTTATTGATGGAGGCATCAATCATTCGGGGTACTCGAGTTTGGCCTTGACGATGTTCAGCCGCAAACTCTCAATGCCGTGAATCTCATACTTAGAGGTACGCTGACCGATTTCAAGATTGTATTCGCCAGGGGTGTTGAAGAAGAAATATTCACGCAGTTTGTGGTTGCAAACCAATTTGCCATCCTCGTTAAAATCGCCAAGCCACGAGCCGTCTTCGTTGCGCAAAATGACAGATCCGAAGATGGTGCGGGTCTCTTGCTCAGGGCTTTCAAGGGTAAGAATGAGCGGAAGGCCACGTTCGCGATATTTGCTGGTATCGACTGTGAGAGCGACATACAGGTCGTAGCTGTCGTCGGCATTATCGACATTGAGGACGAATTTTTCGGGTTCGAATCGCATCCAAGTGTTATTGGCAAAAGTATGGGTTTCGTCGAAAATGGATTTGTTGCTGCAAGAGCAGAAAAACAATGCGACTAAAAGTATGGGTAAGAGACGTTTCATTTTGTTAAGGCTTGTAAAATTTGAATGGCATTGGTGGCAGCACCTTTGCGAAGATTGTCAGAAACACACCAAAGGTTGAGGGTTCGAGGTTGCGTATTGTCACGGCGGACACGTCCTACAAACACTTCATCGCGGCCTTCGGCCATGACAGGGGTGGGGTAGAGGTTTTTCGCAGGGTCGTCGCAAAGAACCACACCAGGTGTTTCGGCAATAAGGCGACGCACATCCTCGATATCGTATTCTTCACAAAACTCGATGTTCACCGCCTCGCTATGACCACCTACCACGGGCACACGCACCACTGTGGCAGAGACTTGAATATCTGGGTCACGGAGTATCTTGCGTGTTTCATCAACGAGTTTCTGTTCCTCAGTGGTATAACCATCAGAGTTGAAATCGCCACCATGAGGAAAAAGATTACGATGGATAGGGTTGATGTAGGCGGGCGTTTCAACAGGCAATCCTTGTTCCTCGGCTTCGAGTTGACGTATGGCTTTGATGCCTGTGCCCGTAATGCTTTGATAAGTGGAAATAACCATACGTTTGATACGGTATTTCCAATGCAGACGCGACACAGCCAACACCATTTGAATGGTAGAGCAGTTTGGGTTGGCGATGATGCGATTGTCGGGGGTGACAACATCCATGTTGATTTCGGGCACCACAAGAGGGACATCATCATGCATACGCCAGCACGAAGAATTGTCGATAACCGTGCACCCTACGGCGGCAAAGAGTGGGGCATATTGGCGCGAAGTGGAAGCACCTGCCGAGAAAACGGCATACTGAGGATGTTGCGCGATGGCATCTTCAACACTCATCACGGTGAGTTTGCGACCTGCAAAATCTATTTGTTTGCCTACTGATTTCGGGGAAGCCGCAGCCAAAATCTCATTTTCGGCAAAGCCTCTTTCCTGCAGCACCTGCAACATGCGGCTGCCGACCAAACCTGTGGCTCCTACTACTGCTATTTTCATAGTGCGTTATCGAATAAGTGTGATAGTTCCGCTGAGTTCCTGCGTAACGGTGGGGTCAAGAGTGGTGCGGAAACGCATAGTATAGACGTAAGCGCCCTGAGAGCAACGATTACCATTGAGGTCGGTGCCGTCCCAATAGCCGTCAGGGCCTTGGAATTTGCACACCAACTCGCCTCGACGATTGTAAATCCACACCTTCACATCGCTGACATTGCCCTGCATCTTGGGGGCGAAACGGTTGTTGTCATCACGGTCGGGAGTGAAAATGTTGGGCACAAACTGTGAAACCTTATGCAAGGGGATCACCGAAGTGGCTGTATCGTCACAACCATAATCGTTGTGCACGGCCAGTTTCACCGTCATAGTGTCGGTACCCTTGAGGGGGAAGATGATGCTGGTTTCGGGTTCCTGACTTGTTTTGCCGTCGGGGAGGAGCCAGCGATGGGAGTCATGGCCGTAACTGTCGTCACGCAACTCAATGGTAAGTTCGTCGAGGGTGGCAACTTCGGGAGTGTGGCTGATGATGGCCTTCATAGGAACGAGGTGGAAGTCGAGGGTGACAATACTGTCGCAATCCCACTTATTCTTGAGGGTGATGGTGTCTTGGTCACGAGTGTCCGTGTTATCTTGATAATAGGTCTTGCCGTTGAGCCATGTGTGAGGTTTGCAATCCAAAACATAGTCAGTATTGTAACTCAAGTCGGAAACGACAAAATGCAAGTGCATGGTGCTGTCGCAGTCGGGTTGCGACCAATAGTGGCGGCTGGTGTCGCACGGCTGGGTGAGGTGGTAACCGCACCAGTCGTAGGATTCGCCCTGGCACACACCCATGGTGTCGTAGATGTTGAAATTGGGATAAGTGCGGATAAGGATGCTGTCGTAATTGTTGCACCCGTTTTTGAAACGTGTGGTGCAGAAAATCCAAACAGAGTCGATATGGTTCTGCGTCAGTTGTCCCAATTGGCTGTTGAGTTGCACCGAGGTGAATTGAGGATTGATGGCACTTGCAGGCATCACCGTTCTCACCCCGTTAAACTCCTTCATAGCGCTCCATGTGCAGGAGTCGAGTATCTGGTCTTGCGTGGGGTAACTCAGCGTTACCGTGGCCCGCTGGCCTTCGCAAATGGTGGGATAATCGGTATGGAGAGTCATCGTGCGGGCGGTGTCCATACCCACGGTGATAGTGTCGTGCATACTGATGCCGTCCATACCATAGCGGTATCCGTTGGCACCTCCATAGATGCATTTCACCATATAGCGAGTGGTTCTCGTGGGAGTGACCGACACCTGAGTGTGGTCGTTATTCAAATAATAGCCATTAGTGTCACCTGGAAGATTGGTAAATTCAACCGAATCAATGACATTGCCGTCCTCATCCTCGAAAAGACGCCACCAACTGATATTCTTAGAAGTTTCGCCCAGCGGTGTGAAACGCCACGCCTCGTATGTCGTTGTGCCTGTCCAACCATTAGGAGAGCCTCTATCGGGAGCCACAAAAGCACCAGGCGAATTGGGCTCGATATAGAATGTCGGATTTGTGATAGAAAGGTTTCCTGCAGGTATGTTAGTGAAATAAGTGGGATCGTAATAATGCGACTCCTGTGTAGTGCCTGTGGCATTTTGAATACCTACAATGCCCTTGCCCGAATTAGTTTCGGAACAGCAACTGCGTTGTTTGATATGCACTTCGATGATATTGGTTCCCTCGTAGCACACAATCTGATAGGTGCATCGGTTGTTGGTGTTGGAACTCCATGGG
>JAZUFY010000005.1:0-6851 GCA_045640925.1 Bacteroidales bacterium | reverse complement strand
TCCTCGTCGAAATTGGCCAAATCGACCACAACCTGGATATTATTAATAGTCGAGCCATCGTTCAAAGCGATGAAAGCCACATTTTTGTTGCCGCGTTTTGTACGCACCCAACCTTTCACATTGACAGTGGTGTCAATCAGTCGGTCCACATTGTCTACAAACAAATGTTTGATTTCAATACGTTTCATATTATTATTTATTTTGTTGATTCCATGTTTGACGATTCGGCCACAACCGCCTTACTCTTCCTGCCCCTTGTCTTCTTGGTGACATTGGTCAGCTCGGCCAGTTCCACATCTGAGGCATACTTGACCACCTGGTCTTCCTGATTGCGTGGACAGATGAGCATAGTGTCGTCATCGCCCGCAATGATATATCCGTCCAAGCCCTGCACCACAAGCGTCTTGTCCTTCAACACATGCACCACCGTGTTGTGGGTGTCGTATGCAAACACATTGCCCGACACAAAAGCATTGCCGTCCTGGTCATGTTGGCAGGTATTATAGAGCGACTCCCACGACTCCACATCCGACCACCCGAAGGAAGCCTCCAACACATACACATTCTCGGCCTTCTCCATAATGCCGAAGTCTACCGATATGGCCTCGCTGAGCGAATATGTGCGGTCTAATTCCATACCCGTGGTTTCGGGCGTCAGTTTGAAAAAGTCGCGGGCAATCTTGGGAAGGAAAGTCTTATAAGCCCGCTTCAGTACGGGCATACGCCACACAAAGATACCCGAGTTCCAAAAAAACTCACCCGTGGCAATAAACTGGCGGGCCATCTCTGCCGGCGGCTTCTCTGTAAAAGTGACCACCTGATGCAGATTGCGCGCCGAAGCCACTGGGGTGTCTTCCGAAAACTGTATGTATCCGTACTTGGTGTTGGGCGCCGTGGGGCGTACCCCGATGGTGACAATCCAGTCGTGTTTCTCCGTGATGGCCAGCGCCTGCTCCACATCCTGCACAAAACGCTCCTCGCCAAAAATGGCATGGTCGGAAGGGGTGACGATGATGTTGGCCTTGGGGTTCATGCTGCTGATTATTGAAGCAGCGTATGCCACGCAGGGACCCGTATTGCGTCGCGCGGGCTCGCTGAGCACCTGGTAGCACTTCAGCCCCTTCAACTGCTCACGCACCTTGTCGGCATATATCTCACCTGTCACCACAATGATATTCTCTCGGGGACAGATCTTCTCAAAACGGTGGAAAGTGGTCTGCAGCATCGACTCGCCACTTCCCAGAATGTCCAAAAACTGCTTGGGGTTGTTAGCCTTGCTCATCGGCCAAAAACGGCTTCCAAAACCGCCCGCCATTATGATGCAATAGGTGTTATTGTTCAAAGTCAAAAAAGTTTTATAGTTAAACAAATCAAACGCTCACCTCGCCCTTGATGTGCGGATGAGGGTCGTAACCCACCAACTCGAAATCCTCGAAATCAAAATCCAGAATCTCCTTCTTGTCGGGATTGATAATCATGCGGGGCAGCGGCCTCGGGTCGCGCGTAAGCTGCAGCCGGCACTGCTCAATATGGTTGTTATAAATATGCGCATCGCCCAACGTGTGTATAAAATCGCCACACCTCAAGCCGCAAGCCTGCGCAATCATCATCGTAAACAACGCATAACTGGCAATATTGAACGGCACCCCCAGAAAAATGTCCGCCGACCGCTGATACAGCTGACAACTCAGCCTCCCGTCGGCCACATAAAACTGGAACAGGATGTGGCACGGAGGCAGCGCCATCTGATCCACCTCGCCCACATTCCAAGCCGACACCAGCAAACGCCGCGAATCGGGATTGGTTTTAATCTGATCTATCAGCTGGGCAATCTGATCCACATGGCCGCCGTCGGCACACCCCCACGAACGCCACTGACGACCGTAAATGGGCCCCAAATCGCCATTCTCGTCGGCCCACTCGTCCCAAATCGTCACCTTATGGTCGTGCAGATACTGTATATTCGTGTCCCCTTTGAGGAACCACAACAATTCATATATAATTGATCGCAGATGCAGCTTCTTGGTCGTCAGCAGCGGAAAACCGTCATCGAGGTGGAAACGCATCTGATAGCCAAACGTGCTGATAGTCCCCGTCCCCGTGCGGTCATGCTTCGGCACACCCGTGTCGAGCACATGCTGTAGTAAATCGAGATATTGTTTCATACAACCATAACGCAAAAACAATAATAATATTATTAAAAATAAAATTATTTTTTCATCGCCATTGATCTATCTCCTTTCGCGAACAAATCGTTTGAGCATAAAAGCCAAGAAGTAAGGAAGCGTATAAAACCTTCCATCGTATCCGATGTTTTGATTGCTTAATTTGATTCCATATTGAATATCGGGATATTCCTCACTCTCGACCAGTCGCACAAGCGATTTGGAAGCGTTTTTCCCAGCCTTTACTTCAACAGGAATAAGCGACTCGGCATCACGGATAAAAAAGTCCATCTCTATAGTCGATTTTTCATTCCGATAATAATACAGCCCATATCCTTGCTTGCTTAACGCTTCCGAAATGGCATTCTCATATATGGCTCCTTTGTATGTGTTGAAATTACGATTTTGCCGCAAATCTTCCTGTGCCTCTTCGTCCAAAGAGGCTATCAGCATTCCGTTGTCGTGATAATAAAGTTTGTACATATTCGCAATGTAGTTGCCTTTCAAAGGAAGCGACACTTGGCTAAGGCAGTGGCACACATACACTATGCCAGCCTCTTCCAACCATTCCACTGTCCCCACATACTCACGACTACGCGCATTGTGGCCAATTTTGCTAATCTGAAATTTCTTGTTCTCTTGCCCTAAGAAGACCGATATGTGGTTGTATACATTCCTCACCCTTCCTTTGTCAAGCCCTACAGCATATTTCGTAATATCCTCTTCATAATCAATCAACAGCTGTCGCTGCAACTCCAAAATACCTCCCAAATGATTGTTCACGACGTACATCTTCACCACAGCAGGCATTCCGCCCACTATCAGATAATCCCTATACAACCGCCCCATCGTCTCCATCTCTGTTGTCGTCAATGGTTGAAGCTGAAGCAATTTCTGATACATCTCTTCAATCTGCTGCTCCGTATACCCTTTGGCCCACAAAAACTCTTCAAAATCCAACGAATACATCTCGTAGTCTTCCTTATAGCCCACACTGTTGGATTCAATTTCATGGTAATTGATGCCCATCAACGAACCCGAGCATATCACATCGTATCGACCATCTTGCTGGAACGATTTGAGACTCGTAGCAGCAGCAGGTTGACTCTGCAATTCGTCAAAAAAAAGCAAAGTCTTACCTGGAATAAGTTCGACCTTTGGATTGATAATCGAGATGTTTTTCAAGATAGTATCAACCTCGTAGCCATCATCGAAAATATTACGGTATTGGGGTTGCAGCACAAAGTTGATAGACACCATACTTTTGTAGTGGCTTTTGCCAAATTTTTCGATGGAATAGGTCTTGCCTATCTGCCGTGCGCCTTTCACTATAAGCGGCTTTTTATTGTCACTATGCAACCAATTATCAAGATAACTGTCTATTTTTCTTTTGATTATCATGATATATCTAATTCTTTTTTCAAATGCAAATATACTATTTTTTCACAAAATTCCTATATTTTTAATCAATTTTTTCACAAAATTCCTGTACTTTTATGCGTGTTTTTACACATTTTTCCATTACTTTTTAGATTTATTTACACAAAATTCCATATATTTTTCTACCTATCCAAACATAAACATCACCTCCCATGCCTCCATCATTGATTATTTTGACATAATGCCAGCCCTATTTTGTTTCAACTCTTCGAAAAAGTTTTATAGGACACCAATTATTATGACCAATGTCTGTTGACTTTTGCTGAAACTCCAGTTTGCACCACAATCAACGTTTAAACTTTTTCTGCACCATTGAACATTCCACTTCCAACCCCTGCAAAACCCCTCTTCATGGCTTCTTTTTTCACATTTCAAACATCACATGCGAAAAATTCCGCATCCGTATAAAATTAATAAACAATAAATTATCATAGCATTAACATGAATTTAACATTTATCTTGTCAAGCAGTTACGCATATACGTTTGCACTACCAAACATAACCCGATATATAAGAATTTTATAGTATAATCAAAAATTATTATAAGTTTTTTTTATTATAATCAAAAATTATTATATCTTTGCAATTGTAAATAGTTATCAAAATCATGATAAAAAGATTACTTAAGGAGCAGATTGACAAACGGCTATATCGTGGAAAAGTAGTGATGATAGTCGGTCCGAGACAGGTTGGAAAAACCACTTTGCTACGAATGCTAACAGCCAACACCGATCGCAAAGTGCTGATATGGAACTGCGATGAGCCAGATGTGCGTCGCAAACTATCGAATCCGACATCTACAGAATTGGGGGCGGAAACAGCCAAAGCCGACCTGATTATGATAGACGAGGCACAACGGATACAGAATATCGGCATTACTCTAAAATTATTGGTTGACAACTTTCCGGAGAAACAAGTCGTGGTTACCGGATCGTCTGCTATTGAGTTGTCCGACTTCATCAACGAGCCATTAACAGGAAGGAAATACGAGTATGCATTGTTTCCTTTTTCTACCGAAGAATTGGTTGGAGAGTTCGGAGCAACTGAAGAACGACGAATGTTGGAGCGCAGGTTGATTTACGGATCCTACCCTGAAGTAATCAATCATCCCGGAGAGGAGTGTGAGATACTGACCAATCTGGTGAGCAGTTACCTCTATAAAGACATCTTCTCCTTCCAAGATGTGCGCAAGCCTGAAATTATTGAGCAGCTGTTACAAGCATTGGCACTACAGATTGGGGATGAAGTGTCGTTCAACGAATTGGGAAGGATGCTGGGTCTGAACTCCATAACAATACAGCGGTATATCGACCTGCTGGAAAAATCGTATGTGTTGTTTCACCTACGCTCGTTCAGCCGCAACGTAAGATCCGAGTTGAAAAAAAGCCGTAAGATATACTTTTATGACAATGGTGTCCGCAATGCCCTGCTTGGCAACTATAAACCGTTGGATCTCAGAACCGACACAGGGGCTTTGTGGGAAAACTTTCTTGTCAGTGAACGGATGAAACACAATGCTTACAACACCTTCTATGGAAAAAGCTACTTCTGGCGGACACAGCAACAACAAGAATTGGACTATATTGAGGACTACGACGGAACTCTCCACACCTACGAATTCAAATGGAGCAACACTAAACATCCCCGCCTAACAGAGACTTTTGCCAAATCCTATCCCAACCACACCTATTCAGTTGTGAATCCAGACAACTACCAATCTTTTGTTTCTGGGAATTGAAAACTGCCGAATTTCGAAACTTACAAAGAACGAGTTAGTGCTTTCTATATCAATAAAAATAACATCGCCATGAAAAAGATTTTATACATCTACGGTTACGGTGGTTCTTCAAAGGGCAACAGCTTCCTTACATTCAAGCGACTGTTGCCCCAATATGATGTCCGCTGTATCGACTATAACCAAACTGATTGCAAAATAGCAAGGAAGCAACTTCAAGAATATATTGAAAACGAAAAGATTGATTTAATAATATCAAGTAGCTTAGGCGCATTTATTGCTTTAACCTTAGGAAATGTGCCCAAGGTAATAGTCAATCCATGTATTTATCCATCCGTAGAATTGCCCACAATTAAAGTCCCACAACACTTGATCAACACATACAAACCTTTTGAAGACATGGTGCTGTCGCCCGACGAAGCAACAAAAATGAAAACCTACGGATTCTTCTCAACACACGATGAATTGATGGGAACCAAATACGTCGATGCATTTAAAGAAGTGTATCCCAACATCCGATTTCTTGAGAATTGTGGACACCGATTAACAGAAGAAGCCATCTCAAATGAAATAATACCCCTTCTGCCTCAATTATTTTAGCAGAATGCAAGCACTATGGGGTTGATAATGGTGATCTCATCCACAATCAGATGGGAATCTATTTTTTGTGAAACCAATGAAATGATTGTGTTTACGCATTGGCGGAATTAGTATGACTCATTGGATTTTTTAATTTGTTTTTATCCCGAATTTCTCGAATTAAAGAATTATTTGTCAGCCGATTGAAACGGAAATCGCAGATGCCTCAACCAAAATAATACTCCATCCTGCTGTCAAACAGCGTCTGCATCTCCTTGATGCTTGCGTTTATAAGTTCCTTCTGTTTCTCTATCGCCTCAATCTTTTTGGCAAAGGATTGCTGGAGGGAAAGAGGAGGAACTAATATCATCAGGTCACCATATTGCTTTGCGTTAATATTTGGCTGCGCTACTGCATTTTGCGCCAACTGAATGAAAGATTTGTAATAATCTGATTTAGTATAGTAGAATACGTACTTGGGTAATACGAATGCTTGATTAGGAACAAATCTGATAAGATAACCTGCATATATTGATTGTCCATTCCTTTTAGAATGGCAATATGTTTTTCCAACAGTAGCTCCACTACGTGCAAACAAAATATCACCGTCATTCAGAAGATATTTATCATCATATTCACTTGGAGACTTTGCTTCATTTGTAAGATTTCCGTCTTCATCAATGTCAGTTATTCTCACATATCGAACAACACCATTGTATTCTATAGCAGATGCCCCAGAACCATAGGACAACTTTTCTAAAGACACATCACTTATCTTCTTCACCTCCCAGCCCTTTTCATTTTCCACGGGGTCGCCGAACATATCATAGAAGATGCTTTGGGCGAGGTTGTCGAGTTCCTTTACTTGTTGCTTCTTTTTCTCAATAATCTCACTCACCTTGTCCAATTCCGCAACAATCTGCTCTTGAATG
>JAZUFY010000004.1:0-12985 GCA_045640925.1 Bacteroidales bacterium | reverse complement strand
TACATGGTTTGCAAGCGTTGGAGGCCTATGGTTTCGGCTCGTTTGAGGAGGCCTTTGGATTCGGCATCGGCTTTCAGTCGTTTTATTGCCGCTTGTTTGACTTGCGTTTCTTGTTTGTGCGACCATTTGCCTGTGCGGTCGAAGTATTCGAAATCGGACGGATTGATCACGAGGTCGAAGTATTCGGGTTCGGGCAATACGATGTTCAGCGTGTCGCCCGATACTTTCACATCGGCTTCGGTGACTTTTTTCAAGTCGAAGCCAGCTCGGACTTTGCCTTTGCAGATGAGCACCATCCTGTCTTTTGAAGCAACAGATGTGTTGAGGTTTTCCTGGAGAAATTTGTTCACGCTGCTCTTGGTTACGGCGTTGTCTTTGGTGTAGTAGAGCACAAATTCGTCGATAAAACATGCGGTGGTCAATTCGGCTGTTGCCTGTATCTGTTCCACCACATTATCAGTTTTGTCGATGTTGACATCAAATTGGAACAATCGGCCAAAGAAACCGGTACGTTTTTCGATCAAGGCGACCCCTATAGATATTGCCACAACAATTATGGCAATCAACACTATCCAAAACAGCGTCTTGGAGTTGAGGATTTTCTTTGCAGAGTCTTTTGTTTTCATATCGAGTGCCTCCTATTGTTGTTTGAAATTAATGGTGATTGTTTCATAGCCGCATTGGCGCAAGAATGTCTCAAAGTACTCTCTGCCGTATGTTTTGGCATCTTCCATTATGCCCAATTCTTCGACATGGTTGCGGATGTCTCTTTCGCCTTGCGCCAAGAGGGCGTTACGGATTTCGGGAGGGAAGTCGCGGCGAAGACCTGTAGATTCGTGATAGAGCAGATGTATATCTTGCGGCTTCATGGTGAGGGAGAGGAGTTTGGGGGCAGGGAGGGTGATGTTAATGCTCTTTGTCAGACGGTTGCATCTGATGTCATCGTCGGTCATCTGGCTCAGGTCGAAGCCCGCCTTGAGGGTAGAGGTAGTAGTGTAGAGTATCTTTCGAGTGCCAAAGAGCGCCAGCACATTTTGGTCGTCCTTGGCTTTGATTACTTTCGAGACGGTGTATTCCACCGTGCCCAACTCGGAGAGCTGCGTAAGCCTTTGCACATCGATGGGCTCAACACTTTGCCTACACGATGCCAGCAACATCAGCAAAGCTACAAACAACGGCATATTTTTCAAACGTATCTTCATTCTATGCAGGTTTTTGGTGTGCTCTTTGTGTATTTAGTATCCGAACTATGCTATTAATTGTACGCTTTGTCGATTCTAAGGCCTTGAAAAAGTCCCTCAAATTGACCAACCAACTTGAGGGACTTTTCTTATTTTCAAAACAATAGATTACTCGGTGGGGATGTCTTTGTTGACATTCTTGGAGCCCCAGATGGCGTAGAAGAGTATGTAGGCAAGACCCGCTACGACCACCCAATAGCTGGGGAGGTAGCCGTTATTGCCCATAATGTCGACGATGCCGTTTTGGAGCAGCGGGAGGATGCCGCCTCCACACACCAGAGCCATGAAGATGCCCGAGGCTTTCTCGGTGTATTTGCCCAAACCTTCGACGGCGAGGTTGAAGATGCCGCCCCACATGACCGAGGTGCAGAGACCGACACACACCAACAATGCTGCCGCCAAGGGGATATTTGCCAAGCCGAAGCCCTGAGCACCATTGAAGGCGGGGAACAGCACCATGGTTTGAGGCACGAACATAGCGGAGAGCACCAGCACGATGGCCACAGCAGCCACCACCTCGATCATGCGACGAGGCGAGACCTTGCTGCCCACGATGCCGCCCAACAAACGACCTACCAGCATCAGAAACCAATACATGGCAGCCACCGAACCTGCGATGGCTTCATCGTTCACATCGCCCAAAATATCAAGTTCGGGGTTTTGAAGCCATTTGTTCATCACATTGGGGATGCCGACTTCGACACCGACATAGATGAAGATTGCGATAGCACCCAGCACAAAATGGCGGAAAGCCAAGGGGCCTTTGCCCTTTTCGACCTGTGTTTGGGCAGCCATGGTGGCCTCGTTCTCGGGAATCTTGGTGAGGGAGATGACGACAAAAGCCACAGCAAAGATGGCCAAAGCCGTGAACATCAGCGGAAAGACATTGCTGATTTCAGCATTCTTGATGCCTTGGGGGATAAGCAAGCCCGTGAGAACAATAACAGCTGTGCCGCACAAAGAGTTGAAGGAGCCACCGAACTGAATCAGCTGGTTGCCCTTGTTGCCTCCACCGCCGAGGCGGTTGAGCATGGGGTTCACCACAGTATTGAGCAGGCACATGGAGAAACCGGCAATGAAAGCGCCCAAAAGGTAGACGCCGAAACTGCACCACACACCCGAGAGTGTCTGGATGCCGACACCGATAAAGCCCACAGAAATGGCCAGCAGGGCGGTCTTTTTATAGCCACGACGTTGCAGCAAAGTGCCAGCGGGGAATCCCATGATGGCGTAAGCGATAAAATTGGCAAACACACCCAGGGTGCCTTGCCAGTTGGGTATTTCAAACTGATTTTTCAGAATGTCGCCCATAGGTGATGCCAGATTGGTCACGAACGATATCATACCAAACAGCAGAAACATCACGATGATGGGGATGGTGTAGTTTTGTTTCTTTTCCATTGTACTTGTTGGTTTTCAAAAAAAGGACCTTTGCGACACGGGGTCATGAAGGTCCTTTTTATTGTGTTATTAAATTTTATCAGCCTTTCAAAGCTTCCGAGCCGCTGACAATTTCGATAATCTCGTTGGTGATAGCTGCCTGACGGGCCTTGTTATAGCTCAGGCGCAATTCCTTGAGGAGTTCTGTGGCATTGTCGGTAGCCTTCTGCATGGCATTCATGCGGGCACCATGCTCAGCCGCCAACGAATCCAGCACCACCCGATAGAACTGCGAGCGCAAGGTCAGGGGTATCATCTCGCGAAGAATATCCTCCTTGGAGGGCTCGTAAATATAATCGTTGGCCACGGCCTTGCCAGCCTTGGGGTCAGCCGCCTTGGGCACCACGGGCAGGAACTGCTCGGTGGAAAGAATCTGCACAAGGGAGTTCTTGAACTGGTTATAGATCAGCTCCACACGGTCATATTTCTTTTCGCAGAACTGCTGCATGATGTTGTCGGCCAGGTTGGCCACGGCATCAAAGCTCGCACCGTCCAACAATTCGTCATAGCTTCCCACAATATTGTCAAAACGCTTGCCGAAGAACTCGGTGCAACGCTTGCCTATGGTAATCATGGCCAGCTTTGCGGGCTGATCGGCGGTAGCTCCGTCGCGATAGAAATCGATACGGGATTGTGCCTGCTTGATGACATTGCTGTTGAAAGCGCCACAAAGGCCCTTGTTGGAGGTCACCACAACGAGCAACACATTGTCCAACTTGCGGACTTCATGGTAGGGGGTCTGTATGCCGTCGCCCGTGTCGATGTCGGCCACTATCTCGCCCAGCTGTGCGGCATAGGGACGCATACCAATGATGGCATTCTGGGCACGGCGGAACTTGGCCGCCGAAACCATCTTCATGGCCGAGGTGATCTGCTGTGTCGAACTGACAGAGGCGATACGGGTTCTGACTTCTTTTAAATTTGCCATAACAGTTTATTTAGCGTATTTCTCCGCCATTTCAAGAGCCACTTTCTTGAGGGTGTCCAAATCTTCGTCCACCAGTTTGCCTTTGCGCAGGTTCTCCAAAATGGAGGCATGATTCTGATGCAGGAAGAAGAGGTACTCGGTCTCAAAGTTGTGAACCTTGTTGGTGGGAACCTTTTGCAGCAAGCCCTTGGTGCCACAGAAAATGATGGCCACCTGGTCTTCCACAGGCATAGGGCTGTACTGCGGTTGTTTCAGGATTTCCACATTGCGGGCACCCTTGTCGAGCACTGCCTTGGTGGCAGCATCCAGGTCGGAGCCGAATTTGGAGAAAGCCTCCAACTCGCGATACTGAGCCTGGTCAAGTTTCAGCGTACCTGCAATCTTCTTCATCGACTTAATCTGGGCCTTACCACCCACACGCGACACCGAGATACCGACATTGATGGCGGGACGCACACCCGAGTTGAACAGGTTGGTCTCAAGGAAAATCTGACCGTCGGTAATGGAAATGACGTTGGTGGGGATATAAGCCGACACGTCGCCAGCTTGGGTCTCAATGATAGGCAGAGCCGTGAGTGAGCCGCCACCCTTCACCTTGTCTTTCAAACAGACGGGAAGGTCGTTCATCTGACGGGCGATGTCGTCGTTCTGGATGATACGGGCGGCACGTTCCAACAGACGGCTGTGGAGGTAGAACACGTCACCGGGATAAGCCTCACGTCCCGGCGGACGACGGAGAAGCAGCGAGACTTCACGATAAGCCACGGCCTGTTTCGAGAGGTCGTCGTAGATGACCAAAGCATTACGTCCCGTGTCACGGAAATATTCTCCGATAGCGGCACCTGCGAAAGGAGCGTAGAACTGCATGGCGGCAGGGTCGGAAGCGGTGGCTGCCACAACGATGGTGTAAGCCATAGCGCCCTTTTCCTCCAAGTTCTTCACCAAATTGGCAACAGTGGAGCCTTTCTGACCACAAGCCACATAGATGCAGTACACAGGGTCGCCTGCGTCATAAAAATTCTTCTGATTGATGATGGTGTCAATAGCAATAGCGGTCTTACCTGTCTGGCGGTCACCAATGATAAGTTCGCGCTGACCACGTCCGATAGGAATCATGGAGTCGATGGCCTTGATACCGGTTTGGAGGGGCTGTTCGACAGGTTGACGATAGATGACGCCGGGAGCCTTACGCTCGATAGGCATCTCGTAAAGGTCACCCGAAACAGGGCCTTTACCATCGATAGGTTCGCCAATAGTGTTGATGACACGACCCACAAGGCCTTCACCCACCTTGATGGAGGCAATGCGCTTGGTACGTTTCACCGTATCGCCCTCGTTGATGGTGCTGGCCTCAGCCAACATCACCACGCCCACATTGTCTTCCTCAAGGTTCTGAACGATGCCCTGCTCGCCTGTGGAGAACTCCACGAGCTCTCCCGACTGGGCGTTGTTGAGGCCATAGATACGTGCGATGCCGTCACCGACAGTAAGCACCGTACCCACCTCTTCCAGCGCCACGTCCAAATTGACGTCGGCCAGTTGCTTTTTCAGAATCGCCGATACTTCGGCAGGTTTGATCTCTGACATATTATTAATGTTTGATTTATATTATCAACTAAAAAAGTTAGAGTTTGCTCTCATACATATTTTCGCCAAACGTGCGACGAAGTTTTGCCAATTGTGTGCTCAAACGGGCGTCGTACATTGTGTTGTCGAAAGACATAGAGAACCCCCCGATGATGCGTTCGTCGGTCTTGGTGACCAGTTCCACCTCCTTGTGGGTGTATTCGCCAATCACTTTGCACACCAACTCCTTGGTGGCTGTGTCGGCCTCCACGGCGGTGGTAAGTTCGGAAAGCACTATGCCACGGCTGTCGCGGTAAAGCTCCAAGAAACTGTCGCTGATGCCCCGCAGGTTGACCGTGCGGTTCTTGCGTACCACGAAAGTCAGGAAGAGCATGGTCAGTTTGCTGACTTTCTCGCCAAAGAGATCGGTAACAATAGCCACCTTCTTGGCCACACGCACCACGGGATTGTTGAAAATCACGTTCAACTGGCGGTTTTCAGCACACACCTCGTTCACCAGCCGCATATCTTTGGCCACAGCATCCTGCTGTTCGGTTTCGCCGGCCAAAAGAAACAGGGCTTTCGCGTAGTTTATATTGATTCTATAGTCTTGCATTCTCTATTATTTTGTAATCTGTGAGAGGTGAAATTCAGGCATTAAGCCATTCGTTTTCACTTATCACTTTTCACAATTTACTAATTCAAATGAGCATCTTCCAGTTCGCGCTGAATCAGACTTTCGGCCTTCTGACGGTCACTCAATTCTGCCTTCATCAGTTTCTCTGCAATATCGATGGACAATCCGGCAATCTGGTTCTTCAGGTCGTGCATGGCACGGAGTTTCTCGTTGTTGATGCTCTCACGGGCGCTCTCCACGATACGTTCGGCCTCCTCGGTGGCTTTGGCACGGGCCTTTTCGATAATCTCCTCACTGGTGAGACGGGCATTGCTGAGAATCACATCGCGCTCGTTTTTGGCCTGACGCAGCAGTTCGTCGTTGTGCGACACCAGCTGTGCCATCTCCTCTCTTGCCTTCTCGGCAGCATTCAACGAATCTGCGATGGCCTGCTCACGCTTTTTCAGCGATTTCAGCAGCATCGGCCAGCCCCATTTGCAGAGGATAAACACCAAGATGCCGAATGATACCAGCATCCACACAAAAACTCCCAAACCCGGATTAATTAAAGGATTATTCATTTATTGATGATGTATTTTTATTTAAATAAACAAAATGTCAATCAAAGGAAAGAAGTTGGAGCCAATCGCGCCAACCTCTTTCCATTTGTCGGAACTACTTGATGACGGCCAAAAAGCAGACAACCACGGCGAAGAATGCAACACCTTCAACGAGGGCGGCTGCAATGATCATGGTAGAACGGATGTCGCCACCAGCTTCCGGCTGACGGGCCATACCTTCCATAGCACCCTGACCAATCTTACCGATACCCAGACCTGCTCCGATAGTGGCCAGACCTGCTCCGACGGCTGCACCGAAATAACCCCAGGCCATCTCGGCTGCTAATAAAATTAATGATGTCATAGTTGTGTTATTTATGTTAGTTAATAAATGTATTTTTCTATTTTACAATTCTTTGAATACTCCTATATGGTGAATAGGCATACTCCGAAATGAGTAGGCAAAATTAGACAAAATTATTGACATCTGCAACTTTTTAACATTTAAAAAACAAATATTTTTTACAACGTGTTAAATCATAGACATTTGACAATACGCTCCAACGCTTCTTGCAATATTGCCCTCGGACAACCCAAATTGATGCGGAAACAGCCTTGGAAAGCATTTCCTCCAAATGTGGTGCCATCGTTCAGCGCCACTTTGGCCTCATTGAGCAGACGTTCCTTCAAAACATCGTGGCTCATACCCAGTTGCGAGAAATCAAGCCATGCCAGATACGAAGCCTCGGGCAGCACAGCTTTCACCCCTGGCATCCGCTCTGCCAAAAAGTCGCGCAGATAAGCCACATTGCCTTGCAGGTATTCCAACATCTGCCTCAGCCACTCCTCGCCCTCTCTAAAAGCCGCCTCGGCACCTACAAAGGCGAAGACATTGCCGTTGGCCAGTTCGTAGGAATCCATGTAGCCGAAGAAACGCTCACGAATATCGGCATTGGGGCAATAACACACCGAGCTGCCCAAACCTGCGATGTTGAAGGTCTTGCTCGGAGCCATAAAGGTGATGGAAATCTCTTTTGCTTGCGAACTCACCGTGCTGAAACTGGTGTGGGTGTGTCCCGGGAGGGTCATGTCGGCGTGAATTTCATCGGCTATCACCGACACATTGTTGCGATAGCATATCTCCGCCACCTTACGCAGCGTCTCTTTGTCCCACACCGTGCCGCCAGGGTTGTGAGGATTGGAAAGAATCATCCAGCGGCAATACTGCGCCCTTTGCTCCAAATCATCAAAATCGATGGCAAAACGGCCATCCTCCACCTTCAACCTGCTGCACTCCAACTGACGGTTGCCACCCAAAGGGAGGTTCAGGAAAGGGGGATAGACAGGCGTGGTCACCAGAATCTTGTCGCCAGGATTGGTCATGGCTTGTATCACAAAGGCGATACCCGCCACAATGCCTGGGATGAAATGCAGCTCTTCGCGCGAACTCTCGATATGGTAATGCCGTTGCAGCCACGACTGCATGGTTTGCCAGTAGCTGTCTGTGGCCACAGCATAACCCAGCACCTCGTGATCGCAGCGTTTCCGCAACGCCTCCATCACAAAATCGGGAGTACGGAAATCCATATCGGCCACCCACATAGGCAGCAGGTCGTCGCGACCGAAGAACTTCTTCAACCCGTCGTGTTTCACACATCCCGTACCCTTGCGGGGAATTATCTCGTCAAAGTTATATTGTTTCATTTATGCAGAAGGTCTATCGAATAATGCAATCCAACATTCTCTCTTCGAGCTCGTGCCATCTTGATAATCAGATAGGCGCAAGCTATCAGGTTGCGCAGCTCGCTCAACTCCTCGGTGAGGACGCTTCGGTTGTAGAGGTCTTCCGTTTCGCGGAAAATGAGGTTCAGACGGTCGAAGGCTCGTTGCAGACGCAGGTCGCTACGCACAATGCCCACATAGTTCCACATCAATTCCTGCAGCTCACGTTTGGTTTGGGTGATGAGCACCATCTCCTCGTTGAGCACCATTCCCTCGGCGTTCCAATCAGGCACTTCGGCACAGAAGCCACGTGTATTCACACGCTCCACCGCACTCTGGGCGGCATTGTGGGCATACACCACAGCTTCCAACAACGAGTTGCTGGCCAAGCGGTTTCCACCGTGCAGACCTGTGCAGGCACACTCACCGGCAGCATACAGGTGGTGTATCGACGACTCGCCATTGTAATCCACCTTGATACCGCCACACTGGTAGTGGGCGGCGGGACGGATGGGAATCATATCCTTGGTGATGTTGATGCCCAACTCCAAGCATTTGGCATAGATGGTGGGGAAACCGTTGATGAGTTCCTCTTTGCCTATACCTCGGGCATCGAGGTAGAGGTGATCCACACCTGCTATCTTCATCTCATTATCGATGGCTCTGGCCACGATGTCGCGCGGAGCCAACGAGAGGCGCTCGTCATACTTGTGCATAAACTCGTTGCCCTTGTGGTCTTTCAATATGGCGCCAGCACCACGCATTGCCTCGGTGATGAGGAAGGCGGGCTTCTCGGCGGGATTGTACAGCGATGTGGGGTGGAACTGCATAAACTCCAAGTCGCTGAGCACGCCTCGGGCTCTGTGCACCATAGCCACACCATCGCCTGTCGAGATGATAGGTGTCGTGGTGGTGGCATACACATTGCCCATACCTCCCGTGGCCAGCATGGTCACCTTGGCCAGATAGGTGTCAATCTGGTTGGTCTTGCAGTCGAGGGCATACACACCGTAACATTCGATATCGGGGGTGTGCTTCGTCACCCGCTGTCCCAGATGGTGCTGGGTGATGATGTCGATGGCAAACTGGTGCTCCTTGAGCTCGATGTTGGGGTGGTTCTTCACCTCCTCCAGCAATCCGCGCTCAATCTCGGCACCCGTGTTGTCCTTATGGTGGAGGATGCGGAACTCCGAGTGTCCTCCCTCGCGGTGTAGGTCGAAACGGTCGCCGCCCGTGTTCTTGTCAAAGTTCACACCATAGCGCACCAGCTCCCTGATGCGGTCGGGGGCCTCGCGGATGGTCATCTCCACCACCTCGCGGTCGCAGATACCGTCGCCAGCCACCAGCGTGTCCTGGATATGTTTGTCAAAACTGTCGCTGTCGTACATCACGGCGGCGATACCGCCCTGTGCATAACGGGTAGACCCTTCGGCGGCCTCGCCTTTGCAAAGGATGCACACCTTGCCGTACTCCGCCACCTTCAGGGCGAAACTCAAGCCTGCTATGCCCGAGCCTATAACCAGAAAATCAACCTCATATCTCATATTTTTAAATATTTAGATGTTCAAATGTTTATATGTTCAGATGTTCAAAATCTGCCAATCTTTCAATCTCATTAAAAATGCAAAAATACGAAATTTTTCTATCTTTTCAAAAACTTTATATCCTTGGGGTCTATCAACCCGTACTGCAAGGCCTTGGCTATGCGGGCTCCCGACTTGTTCACGATGTCGAAACGCAGCGAGAGTTCCTTCTGTCGTTCCTGCACATTTTTGTCCGACTCATGCAGGTTGTCGGCTATCTCCGATGCCGTGCATCCCGCCGCCTCCAGCAGCAGCAAACGCCGCTCCGTGTCGCTGATTTCTATCATCCCCTGGGTCTCCCCCACCTTGTCCACATACAGCTCCGCAGCCTCCTTGAGGGTGAGCATCACAGGGTAGTTGAAATAGTACTGCTCGCCCCGTTCCAGGCACTCGATGGCCCTGATGACGTTCTCCACCGAGAAACCTCCCGCGGCGTTCTTGCTCACAAAGGCCTGGGCACCGTGATGCAGCGACTCGAACACCACGCGGGCAATCTCCAGCATACGCTCCTGCCTTTTTCCCTCGCCTGGCAGCGGGTTGTCAAAACGTCCCGAGAGTATGGCAATCTTGATGTCGGGATATTTGCGGTGAACCCTGTCGGCAATGAAGATGCCGCCCGTGGGCTCGCCCTGAAACTCCATATCCACCAACAGATAGTCGGGCATGGCATGCTCTTGAGGACTGTCGAGGGCTGCCATCAGCTGAGCTCCATTGGCAAAGGTGTCCAGCACCTCCACATCGCGATAGCACACCTCGCCATCGTCGTTCATGCCACACGCCACCTGGTGCACCTGACTGTTGAGTTCGTACTTCAACGCCTTGCGTATTATCGGCTCGTCATCCACGAGCATAATCTTGATTGGCTCCATTTTATAATTCAATTTTCAATTCTCAATTTTCAACAAGCAGAGGAATCTGCTGCCCTTGCCCACCTCGCTCTCTGCCCATATGCGGCAACCTCGCAACGTGTTGTCGTCGTGCCGTTTGATAATGTACTTGCACAATATCAAGCCAAAACCCGTGCCGTGAGGAGCCGAAGGGTCGGCCATGTCCGACACCTTCTTGTCGGCCCTGAAAAGGTCGTCTATCGTCTCGGCATCCATACCGCAACCCGTGTCTGCCACCGTGAGGCGCACAAAGCGTCCGTCTTCATCATACCTCTCCGCACTCACCTCCACACTTCCCTCCTCGGTATGCTGCAAAGCATTGTTCACCAAGTTGCGCAGCAAAATCTCCACCAGCTGCCTGTCGCCGTTCACCATCAGCCCCGAGGGGGCAAACGTCAGCCGCACCTTGTCGGAATGGATATTGGCGCAAGTCTCCTCCACACTGGCAAACACCTCGTCAATCCTGAACACCGAAGGTTGGAACTGCAACCCGCTGGGTATGGACAGGTTTGTCCAATTCTTTATATTGCCAAACGTGCGCAACAGCTGCTCCAGCACCTCTTGGCGCATCTCGTCGCTCAGCTTCTTATTTTGCAGATACGAGAGGAACGGATTGATGTCGTGGCGAAGCACCGAGAGGCACGTCTCCACATTGGCAATACGCTCCACATCCTGTCGTTTGGCCTCCTGCAAAGCCTGCGTCTCGGCGTGAAGCACCTTCGAACGCCGCCTCAGCAGCACCACCAGCACCACCAGCACCAGCAGAAACACCGCACCCACCGCGATGCCCGTAAGATAATACCTGTTGCGCCCCTCCGACTGCTCCAGCTGATCCTGCAACGCAAAATCGTCCTCCTCGTTCTGCTGAATGAAGGACAGCAGCTCCATCTCGCGGGCATACCAGCGGCTGTTATCCTCTGGCACATCGGAATAACCCAACCTTATCAACCCGTCGTAGAGCATCGACTCAAACTTCGGCGCCATACCGTCGTGCCAGCTGCTGTCGGCCAAGGCCAGCGAATAATAAAACGCCGCCTCCTCCACCTCTCCCACACGCTGGCAATATTCGGCGGCAGCCACCACAGCACCCAAGTGCTGGTAGGGGTCGGGGGTGGCAAAAAACATCTCTGTCGACACACGGAACAGCCGCAGCACCTCCGCCGTGTCGCCCGCAAAAGCCGTATCTGCCCCGATAAAAGCCCGCAGCTGGTACACATTGGCCTGATGATAGTCGCAATAGCCCTGCGGCGTATTCAGAATATCCTGATTCTTGTCGATATAATCGTAAGCCTTACGCAAAAAGCCCGCAGTATCGCCACTCATGGCCGCCATGCGGTAGCAGGCGTGAGCCATGGCATAGTTCAGCGAAAAATCCTCGGCATAGTCGCAACGCAGCTTCGGACGCACCTCCTCCACCTCATCCAGCAGCGCCCTCATCTTGTCCATCGTCGAAGCCGCGAGCTCGGTGCCCGACGACGAAGCCACAGCCCCATTGCGGTAGTGGTAATTCAGTGTCAGCGAAGCGATGAAATACTCCATCTGTGCAAAATCGTACAGCACCCTGTTGGCGTTCCTCCTGCCCTTGTGGCGGCGAAGCACCTTGCCACGGTCGATATCGTACAGCAAACTATACGAATCGGCAATACGGCAGCTCCTCTGCAGCAGGCGCACCTCCAGCAGCTGTGCAATCACCCGTTCCACACCCACATTGTTGCGCACCGCCCGAGGCTGTCGTGCGGCATTGTCCGAAAGCAGCAGCACACTGTCGACATACACCGCCGCGCTGTCGTGCTCGGCCAGCATATAATAGTCGTAAGCCAAATTGTTGTAAGCCCTCAGCCTTCCGTCGTGATACAGCGGCATAGAGTCGCGCAGCAGCTCCAGCGCATCGTAAGCCTCGCTGATGGCGCACAGCGGGTCGCGGTAGCGGTTCACAAAGGCAGCCTTGTTATAACTGTCCACCTTAGCGCGCAAAAGCATATCCCCCTTTGGCGCCCTCTCGCCACAGCCCACCAGCAGCACCATCAGCACCGCCCCAGCCAACCAAAAAAGTTTTTTCCCAATCATAACAAAGTTTTATTCGACTATAACGATAATAATTAATAAATATTGCCCCGCCGCACCTTCCTTCTTGCCCCTAAAAGACGTTGCAAAAACACATTGCAAAACGACCAGAGACCAGAGACTAACCGCATAACTACATGATATTAAACTCTTCCGAGGTCTCTTTTAATCCCGCCATAGTTAGTAGAGTTTGAAAAGAAAAGAGTTTTTCGATGATTTTTCAAGCATTTTTCATTTTTTAACATTTTTTATAGTCTCTGGTCTCTTTGCAATCAAAATTGCTGTTTTTAGGCGTTTTTTATATATGTATTTATTAATTATTAATATTATATATATATATTATTTTTTTGAAAATATGCTCACACATTGCAAAGAGAC
>JAZUFY010000003.1:0-12401 GCA_045640925.1 Bacteroidales bacterium | reverse complement strand
GCCCTGCATGGCCGCGTGGGTCTTGGCACCCATCACCAGATACTGCGAGGCACGAGGACCGGCACCCCAAGAGAGGTATTTGTCGGCCACAGCGGCATCCTCCGACACCGCTTTGCGGGTGCCCATCGTAGCCACCGAGGGACGTGTAGAGGCAGAGAGCCTCACGGCATATTCACACACATTGTCGGGCACAGGCATACGACGTATCACCGATTGATAACTCAGAATATCCTCTGCCGACATCACCACGCGAACCTCCTGATTGGTGTCCACCGTGGTGCCTTTCACGATATCCACCTCCTCGGCAAATGAGGGATAATCCAGGCAGATGTTCAACATAAAGCGATCCAACTGAGCCTCGGGCAGCGGATAGGTGCCTTCCTGCTCGATGGGGTTCTGAGTGGCGAGCACAAAGAACGGAGCCGCAAGGGGATAACTCTTGCCCGAGACGGTGACCATCTTCTCCTGCATGGCCTCAAGCAGAGCCGCCTGGGTCTTGGGAGGGGTACGGTTGATTTCATCGGCAAGGACGATATTGGCGAAAACAGGCCCTTTGATAAACTGGAAGTGACGGTTCTCATCCAATATTTCCGATCCTGTGATGTCAGAAGGCATCAGGTCGGGGGTGAACTGTATGCGGCTGAACGAGAGTCCCAAAGCCCTTGAGAGAGTGTTGACCATCAACGTCTTTGCCAAGCCTGGCACACCCACCAACAAGCAATGTCCTCCCGTGAAGATAGAGAGCAGCAAACTGTCCACAGCCCTGTCCTGTCCCACAATCACCTTCCCTATCTCGCTCTTGAGCGAATGATATTGCTGTACAAAATTGTCTAAAAGTTCTTTATCAGTCATGGTAGTATCTATTTGGGCCAATTTACTTGGAAATTGGGACAGTCTTTGTATTCGTCGGCGATGCGGATATAAGTGGTCTTTACCATACGGTTGCACCAATCCACAATCTTCTTGTTCTTAGCGTTTTGGAGTGCGGCGGCATAGATGCGGTCGTAGTCGTCGGTGAGGTTGATGCGGTGGGCAGGGATTTTCTTGTTCAGTTGTATCAGACAATAGGCATTCTTGCCCTCCATGGTTTGGATGGCGGTAGCATTCGAAATCTCACCTTCCTCCATAGCCACGATACCGATACCAGGATAGAGGGTGTTGAAAACCTCTTTTTCAAAGCGGTTGTTGCCCGTCTGAGGATTGGACACCACGCCGCCCTGGTTCTTGCTTGCACCATCGGAATATTTCTTGGCAGCCTCGGCAAAGGTGATATGGCCTTGGCGTATTTCTTGCGCAAGGCTGTCCAAGGTGATGCGGGCACGGAGCAAATCCTCCGACGAAGTCTTGGGTTGCAGCAGGATATGGCGCACATTGACATTGTTGCCTCTGCGTTCAATCAATTGAAGGATATGGAAACCAAACTGGGTTTCAACGATGGGCGACACCTCGCCAGGTTTCAAAGCGAAAGCGGCGGCTTCAAACTCCGATACCATCTCGCCTCGGCCAAAGAAGCCCAATTCTCCGCCCTTGGAAGCGGATCCTGGGTCTTGCGAATAAAGCTTGGCCAACATAGCGAACTTCTCGCCTTTGAGCACACGCTCACGCAACTCGGCCAACTCGTCCCTCACCCTGTCGCGCTCGCTCTCGGAAATGGTGGGCTCGATGGTTATCTCCGACACCTCGTACTGTGCCGCAATCTCGGGAAGGCTGTCCAAACTGATCGAAGCGAAATACTCAGTCACCTCGGCAGGGGTAACCACGATGTTCTCGGTAAGCTCGTACTCCACCTTCTGACTTATGGCACGGTCGTGCAAAATGTCGAAATACTGGTCGTGCAACTCATCATAACTTACGCCGTACATATTGCGCAAGGCCTCTTTGCTGCCCAGCTGTTTCACAACCTGCTTCAGATATTTGTCGACCTCGGCCTCCACCTGCTCGTCGCTCACTTCCACGCTGTCAATCATACCCTTATGCACCAACAGTTTGGTCATCAGCATACTCTCCAACAGGGTGCACCGCTCGTTTTGGGCGTTCTGCACACCTTGACGGAGACGCACCTGTGCGTAGGCCTGTTCGATGTCGGAATTCTTCACTATGGTCTTTCCAACCACAGCCACAATACCGTCCACTACCTCCTTGTTGCTCTGTGCCTTTGCGGGCACACAAAGCAGCAGCATCAGCGGCAGTATTACAATCAATTTCTTCATTTTCAATTTTATTTTGTGACTCGTGATTAGTGATTTGTGATTAGGCGGCATCCGCCCTCCCTGTCACCATTCACCAGTCACTATTCACTAATAGGTAATCTCGTCCACCACATCCTGATGGATCTTCACATTGTATTTCTCACGCAGCTGTCGGATATTCTCTGCCTCCAAATAATTCTGATAGTCATTCAGATAGTATCCGCGGGCCTCTTGGCGCGACTTCAACTCGGGCTCATAGATTTTCTCCACAATCAAGATTTTGTAGCCGTTGCCGCTGGTGCGATAATACACCCCCTGGTGCCATTCGTTGTTCTCAAGCAGCTGCTGGTTGTCTTTTTCCACCAAGGCCAACTCCCTGATGATGGAATCCTGGCTGCCTTTCTTGGCCTTGTCCACCAAACGGGCGGCCAACTGCTCGGCGCCCCAACCTTTCTTCTTGGCCTTGTCCACCTCTTTCACCGCCTTCTTGAGGGGTAGTAAGGTGCTGTCGGTCACGGTGATGGTGCTCACTCGTGCACGGTCGTTCCAAAAATACACGGCATCGTTCGAGTCGCTGAGGTCTTTTTGCTGACTTGCTGTCTCGTAGAACTTGGCAAAACCCACGCTGTCCTTGATAGCGCGAGCCCAAACTGTGTGGTCGTTGTAGGCGAAAATCATCAACCCGTGGCGATACTCATCCATAAGGGCAGCGAAATCGGCATTGTCCTGCTCCAAGTGGGCATCGGCATACTGCAGCACGAGTTCGTCGATATAGGCCTCATAACGTTCGCGGAGCAGCAGATCGAGGTCGCACACACGGTGCACCTTCTTGTGGGTCATGATATAGTTGGCCAAATCGCGCGAGTCGTAGTAATCGGTGCCGATTTTGAACAGCGGACGCAAATCGGTAATCTGATTGGTGTCGCAATGGAAAATGCCCGAGAAGAGCGAGTCGGTGATGAGCGAACGCACCGCGTCGAGGCTTGCCGCCATAGGGGCGTTCTTCTTTTTCGAGGTCTTCTGCTGGGTGTAATCCACAAAATCGTACTGTGCCTTGCACTGGTCGATGAAGATGTGCTGGGGTTTGGTGCTGCGCTCGCCACGAGTCATACGCGACTTGTAGTAAGGCACCAGGCTCTCAAACGTGGGCATGGTCTCCTTTTTGAGCAGTTTGACGATATGCCAGCCGAAACGGGAGTGGAACGGCTCGGAATATTCGCCCACCTGCAAGCCTTTGGCCACGACCTCCACATATTCGGGAGGCAGCTGATTGCAAGCCAGTTCGGGCATTGTGCCGCCATTGGTGGCCGTGTTGCGATCGGCACTTGCGTTCCTGGCCACGACACCGAAGTCAACACCCTCTTTAAGTCTGTTGTAAGCCGAATTGATGCGGCCTTTGGCGTTGGGCGATTCTTCAGAAACCCAGATGTGTGCCAGCTGCACCTTGCCGTAATACTCGTAGCGGTCGAAGAGTTTGATGATATGGTAGCCGTAGCGGGTGCGCACAGGGAGGCTCACAGCGCCTGGCTGCATACCGTAAGCAGCCGACTCGAAGGCATAAATCATATCGAACACCGTGAAACAGCCCAAATCGCCCTCCGTAGGATTGTCCTGCGAAGCCTTGTCGCGCTCAAGCGGGTCGCGGCTCTCGGAGCGTTGCAGACGCATCTCGTCCTGGGCAATCTTGTAGAAATCGTCCTCGGTGATGGCTCTGTTATACAGTTCCATAGCGTGCTGATAGGCCTTGAGGGTGTCCTCGGGCGATGATGCCTCGGGGCAATGCACCAGTATGTGGGCGGCATGGAGGGCGTAATGGTTGCGATCGTAAGCCTCGCGCAGCAGCGACTGCATCGTGGCCGAATCAATCAGGAACGGGGCGGCCAGCTCCTTGCGGTACGAGGCCAACTCCTTGTTCAGGTTTGCCAAAGTGTCGAACCCTAAAGCGTAGGCGTCGGCCAACTTTGTCTGAAAATTGACATACAACTGCACATAATCCTCCAAAGCCTTGCGTTTCTCGTAAGTGCAAGCCGTGGGAGCCGCAGCGGGGTCTTTGCCTATCGACTGCAAAAACTCCTTCATGAACTGCGATTTGTAGATAGGCTTTCCGTTCACCTCAAAGATGACGGGGTCGTCGGCCTTCTGTGCCATAGCGCCGAAGGCAAAAACCGAGAGCAAAAGTATTGCAAAAAACTTTTTCATCTTCTATTAATTTGTGATAAGTGAAAAGTGAAAGGTGAAAAGAATGCGGAAGCCCTCACCATTCACTTTTCATCAATTTAGTTATCTGGAATAATTGGGGGCCTCGCGGGTGATAGCGATGTCGTGGGGATGGCTTTCGGTGCGGCCAGCAGCGGTGATGCGGATAAATTTGGCCTGCTGCAGCGTGGCTATGTCCTTTGAGCCAGTATAACCCATGCCAGCCTTCAAGCCGCCCACCATTTGGTATAGCACCTCGCTGAGGGTTCCTTTGTAAGGCACACGACCAACAACGCCTTCGGGCACAAGCTTCTTGGCGTCGGTCTCCTTGTCCTGGAAATAGCGGTCCTTCGAGCCGCATTGCATGGCTTCGAGCGAACCCATGCCGCGATACGATTTGAATTTGCGGCCTTCGTAGATAATGGTCTCTCCTGGTGCCTCTTCGGTACCCGCTACCAGCGAACCCACCATCACGGTGCTTGCGCCTGCGGCCAACGCCTTGACGATGTCGCCACTATAGCGTATGCCACCGTCGGCGATGATAGGCACATCATAACCCTTCTGCTTCAAAGCACCAACACATTCGCACACGGCGGTGAGCTGAGGCACACCGATGCCCGCCACGATGCGGGTGGAGCAGATGCTTCCAGGTCCGATACCCACCTTGATACCGTCGGCACCCGCCTCGGCAAGCATGATGGCTGCCTCGCCTGTGGCAATGTTGCCCACAACGACATCGATGTCGCTATACTTTGCCTTGACGGTCTTCAAAGCCTTCACCACATTGTTGCTGTGGCCGTGGGCGGTATCGATGACGATAGCGTCGGCACCAGCCTTCACCAGAGCGTCCACACGATCCATCATGTCAGGAGTGATGCCCACACCGGCAGCCACACACAGGCGACCGTTGCTGTCCTTACAAGCCAGGGGGCGTTCCTTGGTCTTCATAATGTCGCGGTAGGTGATGAGGCCCACAAACTGGCCCTTCTTGTTCACCACGGGCAATTTCTCGATCTTGTGTTGCTGCAAGATGTCGGTAGCCTCGGCAAAAGTGGTGCCCTCGTGGGTGGTGATGAGCTTGGTAATCATGATGTCGGACAAAGGACGGTTCATATCGCGCTCGAAGCGGAGGTCGCGGTTGGTGACCATGCCGATGAGCATACGGTTCTCATCCACAATGGGTATGCCGCCAATGCCGTACTCATTCATCAGGTGCAGGGCATCCTTCACCAGGGCGTCCTTGCTCAGGGTCACGGGGTCGATAATCATACCGTTCTCGGCACGTTTCACCTTGCGCACCTCATTGGCCTGGCGGTCAATCGACATATTCTTGTGCAGCACACCAATACCACCTTCCTGCGCCATACCTATAGCCATAGCAGCCTCGGTCACAGTGTCCATAGCAGCCGACACCAGCGGTGTATTCAGATTGATGTGACGTGAAAAGCGTGAAGCCACATTAACCTCGCGGGGAATGATTTCGGAATATGACGGCACGAGCAAAACGTCGTCGTAAGTAAGGCCTTCGCCAATGAATTTTGTGGTATCTGTGTACATAATTAGTAAATTATATTTTTATTTATTCAAATTAAAATTGTGCAAAGATACGATTTTTTTCCGACATAAGCCAAAAAAGTGCCAATAAAATCAGACAAAATTGACAATACACACAAACACACCCACTTACAGAGCGATTTTCAAAACCCCAAAATCAGGCCCTTTTTCGAGCCCTATTTTCGAAGCAGATAGCTTTATATGCTTGCGACATGCTTCCGATATGATTCCGATATGCATCCGATATGATTCCGATAAATTAGGTCGGAAGCATATCGCAAGCATATCGGAAGGATTTCGCAAGCATGTCGGAAGCACTTGGGAGCATATAGGAACAATAGAGGAAATCAAACAGGAATACCCTCAAACGTCCAAAAATGTTCGAAAAACCATTTTTGGGCATTCCGAACAACCAATCATTTTCGGACATTCCAGGTTATTCTCGGCCATTTTCGCTAAAAAACGCACCAAACTTAGTGCACTTTCCTACAAAATCCGCACTAAACTTAGTGCACTTTTCTACAAAATCTGCACCAAACTTTGTGCACTTTTCTATAAAATTTGCACCAAACTTAGTGCACTTTTCTACAAAATTTGCACTAAACTTAGTGCATTTTTCTTCAATTGACATAATATTTTTGAATAATAATCGTTATTTGGGGTATAAAAACTGAATGCTATGGACAAATTACAAGCCCGTTTCGACACCATGCTGAGGGACACGCCCACAGTTTTCCACCGCTATCTGTGGGACTTAATCGATTGGGATGAGCACATGATAGGGATCAAAGGCCCCCGAGGCGTGGGCAAGACCACCATGCTGCTGCAATATGCCAAGGAACGCCTCGACCGCGACCATGTGCTGATGGTCAACGCCGAGGATCTGTATTTTTCCAATCACACGTTGGTGGATTTGGCCGACCAATTCGTGCGTTTGGGTGGCGAGGTGCTGCTGATTGACGAGATTCACAAATACGGAAATTGGTCGCGCGAACTGAAGCTCATCTACGACTATCACCAAGGGCTGAAGGTGGTTTTTACAGGGTCGAGCATCCTCGACATCGAGCGAGGCGAGGCCGACCTCAGCCGCCGTGTAGTGGCTTACGACATGCAGGGGCTTTCGTTCCGCGAGTATCTGGAAATGTTCAAGGACATACGTCTACCCAAGCTGTCGCTGGAGGAAATATTAAGCCATAAGGTTGTAGCGCCCAGCGATTTTCGTCCATACGCCTATTTTTCCGATTATTTGAAAAGCGGGTACTATCCTTTTGCTGGCGAGAACCATTTTGAGGAGAAGCTGATGCAGATGGTGGGCAAGACTTTGGAGGTGGACATACCCCAATACACCGAGATGACGGTGGCTGCCACCCGCAAGATGAAGCATCTGATGACCATCATTGCCGAAAGTGTGCCCTTCAAGCCCAATGTGCAGGCCATTGCTCAATCGGTAGGCATCAGCCGCAATTTGCTGCCCGACTGGTTTGTACTTATGGAGAAAGCAGGTCTGATAGCACAGTTGCGTAACGACACAGGAGGCTTCCGAAGTCTGGGAAAGGTGGAGAAGATTTATTTGGACAACACCAATTTGGCCCATCTGCTCGGGGAGGGCAACAGCGATATAGGCAATGCCCGTGAGACTTTCTTTTTCAACCAGATGCGAGTCAACCACGAGGTCATCACCTCCTCTGTCTCCGATTTCAAGATTGGGGATAGGACTTTTGAGGTTGGTGGGCCTAACAAGAAGCAGCATCAGATCGCGGGTGTGGATGATGCCTTTGTGGTTAAGGACGACGTTGAATCAGGCCATGCGAATGTTATTCCGCTATGGCTGTTCGGGTTGAATTATTAATGCCGTGATGAGGAAAAGAAAAAACACAAATATTATCGCACATATCAAAAAAAAATCGTATTTTTGCATTTTGTACTAATATATACTACAAACACAATGAAAAAGAATATCTGTTTATTAATCACCGCAGTAGTATGTTCACTGCTCACAATCGGCTGCAGCCACAGTTTCAAATACACCATTTTCGGCGAGATGCCTATGGACGAATTTGAAGGCCACACGGTATACCTCACCTGCATCGACAACGGCGAGATTATCGACTCCACCGTTATTGAGAAGGGGTCCTTCAAGTTCAAGGGTGAGGCCGAAAAGACCATGATGGGTTCGCTGCGCACCTTCGACGAGGCCTCCAACATTCAGGCCACCAGCATCATCGTTATCGAGAAAGGCAAAATTCACATCAACATGAAGACCGACTCGCTCTACGGCACCCCCATGAACGAGCTTTTCTATAAGACCTACACCGCCGACTCCGTCTCCATCATGCTCCGCAACCGCCTGGAGGCCTGCACACAGAAGTATTTCAAGGCCGACAACAAGCAGCGCCAGTTCCTCATGGAGGAGTACGACCGCCTGGCCGAGGAATACACGAGCCACACCATCGACCTCTCGCGCCAAATCTATTCGCAGAACACCGACAACGTGCTCGGCGCCTACGCCCTGAACATGATTGTGGAGAGCGACTGCCTCACCTACGACAGCCTCAACGCCATTCTCAAGAACGCCGCTCCCGCCATTGCCGACTACGAGCCCCTGCGCAAGGCCAACACACGCCTGTTCCACATCGCCACTACCGCCGAGGGCAAGCGCTACACCGACTTTGAGGGCATCAGCTTCACCAACGGCAAGACCATCCGCCTCAGCACCCTCATCGACACCAACAAGGTCACCCTCGTCGACTTCTGGGCCTCGTGGTGCAGCCCCTGCCGCAAGGAGATTTCGGACAATCTCGTCCGCCTCTACAAGAAATATGGCAACAAGGGCCTCAACATCATCGGCGTGGATGTTTGGGACAAGATCCCCAGCCACAAGGACGCTGTGTCCCAGCTCGGCATCACCTATCCCCAAATCATCGACACCACCCGCACCGCTACCGAGCTGTACGGCATTGACGGCGTGCCGCAAATCATCCTCCTCGACAAAAAAGGCGTCATCCTCCACCGCGACCTGCGTGGCAACGATATTGAGACCGCCGTGCTCGAGGCATTGAAAATGAATTGATAATTGAAAATTGTTACTGCTATGAAAAAGATAGTCCTTTTCGCATGCGTTTTCGCACTCGCTTTCTGCGCCCAAGCGCAAAAGAAGAACACCAACTACACCGCCAACGACAACGGCGGCATCTCGACCGAGATGATGCAGCAAATCAAACAGAGCTACGGCGGCAATGCCTCCGACAAGGCCCTGCGCAACATTCTCGTCACCAACAGCCCTGCCAAACTGGCCCTCAACTACGAGAACAGCACCGCCTTCAACTCGCATTTCTCCAACCGCGTGGAGAGCAAGGCCGTCACCGACCAGAAGTCGTCGGGACGCTGCTGGATGTTCACCGGCATGAACGTGCTGCGCAACAAGGCTATACGTCAGCACCACCTGCCTGCCGACTTCCAGTTCTCACAGGCCTACACCTTCTTCTATGACCAGCTGGAAAAATCCAACCTCTTCCTCCAAGCCGTCATCAACACCGCCTCCAAGCCCATGACTGACCAAGAGGTGGAATGGCTCTTCAAGAACCCCCTCAGCGACGGCGGCCAGTTCACCGGCATAGCCAACCTGATTGAGAAATACGGCCTCGTGCCCGCCGAAGCCATGCCCGAGACTTTCAACACCAACAACACCAGCTCCATCTCGAGCCTCATCCAGCTCAAACTGCGTGAGGACGGCTTGCAGCTGCGCGAAATGGCCGCCCAGAAGGGCATGACCCCCGCCAAGCTCAACGCCACCAAAACCGAGATGCTCGGCACCATCTACCGTATGCTGGCCCTCACCTTCGGCGAGCCTCCCGCACAGTTCACTTGGGAGCAGAAGAACGCCAAGGGCGAGATTGTCTCGACCGAGAGCTACACCCCCATGTCGTTCTACGAAAAGTTCGCCAAGCAGGACTTTTCCACCTACTACATGGTGATGAACGACCCCACCCGCGAGTACTACAAGGTCTATGAAATCCAGTACGACCGCCACGTCTACGACGGCCAGAACTGGCGCTACCTCAACCTCCCCATGGAGGACATCGCCCCCATGTGCATCGCCTCCATCAAGGACAGCACCATGATGTATTTCAGCTGTGATGTGGCCAAGTTCCTCAACCGCGACAAGGGCTTTATGGATGTCAACAACTACGACTACGCCTCGCTCTTCGGCACCACTTTCGGTATGGACAAGAAGCAGCGTGTGGCCACCTTTGCCAGCGGTAGCAGCCACGCCATGACCCTCTGCGCCGTGGACCTTGACAAGGACGGCAAGCCCATCAAATGGATGGTCGAGAACAGTTGGGGCAGCAGCTACGGCTACCAAGGCTTCCTCATCATGACCAACGACTGGTTCAACGAATACATGTTCCGCGTGGTGCTCGAGGAGAAATACATCCCCGCCAACATCCGCGCCATGCTCGACCAAAAACCCATCATGCTCCCCGCCTGGGACCCCATGTTCGCACCCGAAGAATAAATAACTCAAAAGATAAAGCATTATGAAAAAGACCCTCATCCTTATCGCCACATGCCTCCTCGGCTTTGCCGCCGCAGCTCAGGATGTCACCATTTACGGCGACGTGTTTATGCCCACAGGCAATTACGGCAAAAGTTACATGAATGTCACCAGTACCAACTATACCCCCTACACCGCCATCACCGAGCAGGGCTACAACCTCGGTGGCGCAGGTTGGGGCTGGGGCACCGGCATCCAGCTCTCTCGCATGGTCAACCGCTCCGGCTTCGGCTGGGTGGCCGACCTCGGATTCCGCATGGGGTGGCTCAACGCCGACATGCGCTCCTATTTCAACGAATATGGCATAAGCCACAATTCGGTAGGCATCACCAAGGCCCCGAAATACTTCAACATCCCCCTGTTGGTGGGTCCCAGTTTTACCTTCGATGCCGCTTCGTGGCTTGACATCTATCTCGCCCTTGAGATTGGTTTCGATGTCCGCATCATCTCCGACGCCTGCTACACCGCCAGCAAGTGGGTGGATTATGACGCCGAGGTGCCCTTCGCCTTCCGCGTGGCCGGAGGCTTCGTCATCAACGACCATATCGTCGTCGAGGCCAACTGGAGCTGGTTTGACGAGCAGCCCGTTTTCGCCACAGCCTACGGATTTGACAGTTACCCTGTCTCGGGCTCCTATGGTTTTCTCGAAACCATGCAGTTCGCCCTCCGCTTCGGTTACCGTTTCTAATTGAATAATTCTTAAATATTATACACATGAAAAAAATCTTCGTAATCCTCGGCGCCCTCGCAATGTGCGCCTCTGTTATGGCCCAAACCAAACAGGAAGAAAAGAAAGCTGACGAAGGCTACAAATTCACCGTCGTCAAAGAGTTGCCCGTCACCTCCGTCAAGGACCAGAACCGCGCAGGTACCTGCTGGTGCTACAGCGGCTTAGGCTTCATCGAGGCCGAACTGCTCCGCATGGGCAAGGGCGAATATGACTTCAGCGAGATGTACATCGTCCAGAATACCTACAACGACCGTGCCATGGCCGCCATCCGCACCAGCGGTGACGTGAGTTTCAGCCAGGGCGGCTCGTTCTACGACGTCCTCTACGGCATGAAACATTTCGGCCTCATCCCCGAGGAACTCATGCGTCCCGGTGTCATGTACGGCGACACCCTCTCTAACCACACCGAACTCAGCGCCGTTACCGACGCCATGGTGGCCGCTATCGCCAAAAACGACAAGCTCAAGAACCTCCAGACCTCGCCCGAAGGCGGCCTGCTCTGCGCCAAAGCTATCGCAGCCGTGCACTCTGTCTACTTAGGCCAGATCCCCGAGAAATTCAACTACAAGGGTGTCGAATACACCCCCATGAGCTTCTACCAAAGCCTCGGCCTCAACCCCGACGACTATGTCAGCATCACCTCCTACACCCATCACCCCTTCTACGAAAAGTTCGTCCTCGAAATCCAGGACAACTGGCGTCACGCCCAGTGCTACAACGTCCCCATCGACGAGATGATGGAAATCATCGACAACGCTATCGAGAACGGCTATCCCGTGGCTTGGGGCAGCGATGTTAGCGAACCCGGCTTCAAAGGCACCCGCAAAGGCTTCGCCGTGCTTCCCGAAACCAACGTCAACGCCGCCAGCCTCCAAGGCAGCGATATGGCCCACTGGATGGGCATGAAACCCGCCCAGATTGTCGACGAGGCCATGAGCCACCCCACTCCTCAACGCTGGGTATCCCAGGAGGAGCGCCAGAAGGCTTACGACAACCGTGAGACCACCGACGACCACGGCATGCTTATCTACGGCACCGCCAAAGACCAGATGGGCAACGAATACTACATGGTCAAGAACAGCTGGGGCGACTACAATGGCGACTTCCACGGCATGTTCTACTGCAGCAAGGCCTTCGTCCGCTACAAAACCATGAACTTCATCGTCCACAAAGACGC
>JAZUFY010000002.1:0-3752 GCA_045640925.1 Bacteroidales bacterium | reverse complement strand
TGGAACTCGGCACTGCTCGATGCCATGGTCACAACTGCCAACTGCGACTACTACGGCGGCACCGCTTACTATAAGCAGCTGGGCTACGTGCCTGTTGACAAAAACAACTCTGGCACCTCCATCACCCTCGAAAACGCTTATGAAGACTGGTGCATCTACCGCACCTTGACGCAGATGCATAACCCCGACCAAGCCAAAATCTTCCGCCAACGAGCCCTCAACTACCGCAATGTTTTCGACACCACCATAGGCTTCGTCCGCGCTCGCTACAGCGACGGCTCCTGGAAACAACCCTACAGCCTCCTCTCCACCTCCGAGCTCGGCCTCGTGGAGGGTAATGCCTGGAACTACAGTTTCTATGTGCCCCACGACGTGGGCGGCCTCATGCGCCTCATGGGGGGCGAAAAAGCCTTCATCGCCAAACTCGACACCCTCTTCACCATGCACATCCCCGACGAGTTCTTTGCCGCCACCGAGGATGTTACCCGCGAGGGTATGCTGGGCGGCTACGTCCAAGGCAACGAACCCAGCCATCACATACCCTACCTCTACATGTTCACCTCCCAGCCATGGAAGACACAGTACTGGCTGCGCGAAATCATGAACCGTATGTACCGCAACAACATCGACGGCCTCTGCGGCAACGACGACTGCGGCCAGATGTCGGCCTGGTACATCTTCTCCGCCATGGGCTTCTACCCCGTATGCCCCGGCAGTGGCCAATACGTCATCGGAGCCCCCTACCTGCCCTATATGAAAGTGCGCTTAGGCAACGGCAACTATCTCGAAATCAAAGCCCCCAATGTGAGCGACAAAAACCGTTACATCCAACAGATTAAATATAACGGTCAGGTCTACGACAAATGCTATTTCACTCACGAACAACTGATGCAGGGCGGCACCATCCTATTCCTCATGGGCCCCAAACCCAACAAACGCCTCTTCCAACACCCCGACCAAAAGCCCTACTCAATGACGGAGAGATGACGGATGAAAGATGACAGATGAGAGATGACGGATGAAAGATGAAAGATGAAAGGGGGCCGCGACAGCCCCCTAATCACAAGTCACTAATCACCAGTCACCAACTCACAAGTCACTAATCACAAGTCACCAACTCACAACTTCAGCCTCAAACCGAACTGATGGATGCCGCTGCCAGCGGAAGATGATTTGTACAAGGGCATAACATTGTAGAAGAACTCGGCCCCGATGTGGTAGATTCCAGTACCTACTATCAACTCCAGGCGGAACCAATTGACATTATCCGCTTTCTGGTTGAAAGTGTGGCGAACCATCTTCTCGGCATCCACCTCCTGACGGGTGAAACGGCGATAAAGAAGAACCGAAGGCTTGACACCAACATACACAGACGGACTCCCCTCAGCAGCCTCTAACCTCCAACCCGCCATCAACGGCACACCTATAGGGAAAGTAAACAGACAAGGACTCTTGCCTATGGCCGCCACATTGTTGTCGAAACAGAAATCGCCATCCACATAATCCACACTGTTGCGAAAACTCAGCGCCTCCATCGACCACTCAAGACCCGTGCCGAACATCCAACGGCTGTTCTTCTTGGCAAACCACCAAGTGCCGCCAAGCGAAACCTCGTTGCCGCCCACGATGTCAAACGGCGTCAGCATCGACTTCTTCGACAAATACGAAGTCTGAAATCCAAAATGCAGAAAACCCGAAACAATTTGCGTATCATCTATATCCATATAACGAAAACGCTGCATAGCCATGGCGAGACCGTCGTCTGCCGTATCCGCCTCCTTCGACAACACCACACTATCGGCCACCAAGAGCCCTGCAAAAGTGCCATACACCCCCTTGCCCAACACCAGTTTCGGGTGGTCGGCAATAAGCGTGTCGCAAGAAAAATAGCTCGAATCCTCCATCGTAATGCTGATGCGACCCTCACCATCTCGGCGTTGCTTCAAAGCACCATTTACCTCCACACTGCCATGCCACTTCACCGTCAAATCCAGCCCCGCAGGCGTGTAGCCATTGTCGAAACGCAGTAATCCTCCCTCCTCTACAACAATCTCTTGCTTAGCGAACGTGTTATACGGGTCATACATCACAATCAACTCAGCGCCCTGCTTCACCACAATCTTGAAAATCGTGCTCGAAATATATATGTTGGTGAATACTCCGCCAACATCGTGCATAATCGTCAGCGTATTGCCTTGCAACTGGCACAAACCCTCCAAATCATTCGTGTCCTTCTCCGGAAGTAAAGACACATCAATCCTGTTCCTGTCGCCACTACACAACAGCGCATGCGTGCCAGGCATCAGCACCAACGTATTAATATTCGTATCGATATACTGCACATACGACTTAGACAACTGTGCAGCACAATCCTTCGTCGCCCCAGCGACAAGAACCATAAAAGCCAAAATCAAAACAATCTTTTTCATGACATTAATTTTTTTGTGTGAAATGTGTAAACGATTATAGGTTATTGATGCGAATGCTTTCATTAAATTATAAAAATCATCATTTCCAAACCACACGAAAGCAACACAAACATACCCACAGACATCAAAGCAACAACTGCTGCCAATAATAAATCCTTTATTTTCATAATATTCATAGTTTTTTGTGTGAATGTGATATGTGAAACGAATGCGCGCTTTTCTTTCCACTTTCAATTCTCAATTCTTATAACATTGCCAAAAACTGCTCAATCTGTGCCCTGCGTTCCCTGAGGGTGATGAAGCGGTACTCCACATTCTTCTTACCCTCCTCGGGCACAGTGATGACCATATTGTCGGCATAAACCTCCTCCTCGGGCACAACAACCACCATATCCCTACGCACCACTACCTCCACTTCGGGCACCTTCCTGACCTCTGCCGCCTCAACCGCCTCGGCCACACACACCTCCTCAGGCTCGACAAATCGGGCATGGCGGTGAATAGACCTTGACGGTGTCTGCAAATCTTGGGGCCTCGAAACCTCGTCAACCTCGCCAACCTCATCAACCTCTTCCACCTGAGCCAGCAACGGCGGCTGAGTCTCATCCATCTTCAGCAACTGGTTCAACACAAGCAGCGAACCCACAATCAGCAAGCCGCAGGCCGCAACTCTCACCCACACTGTCCACCCCCTGTGCCTCTGCTGTTCCTCGGCGGCAAGCTTCAACAAACGCTCATGTTCGCGCTGCTGACGGGCACGAGTGGCACCAGCCTCCAAAGCCTCCAAAACTCGGCGGTCGGCCTCCACATCGGCTTCGCCGCACTGCACCAACGCCTCGCGCAAACGCTGCTCCTCGGCATCCGTGCACCCCCCCTCGTAAAACTTCTCCATCAGTTGTTGTATATCCTGGTTCATAATTCAAAAATATTTCAAAGTCAATAATTTCCTCAAGTTCTTGTAGCCCCTCGAAATCGTGGCTCGCAGATTGTCGGCGCTCATACCCAGTTCCCGCGCTATCTCCTCCGACCTTCGCCCCTCGAAATACTTCATCTCGATGGCCCGCCTCTGTGGCGGCGAGAGCGACTGCAACGACCTCTCCAACTCATCCAGCAGCTCCTCGCGTCCCGACTCCTGCACCTCCGCCGTCTCGGCCATCTCCTCCCCCTTCAGCGCCCCCTCCCTGGCCAGCCTCCTGATTCGGGCCGCACACTGCCGTTTGGTTATCCCTATGCAGTAAGCCTCCAGATTGACCACCTCGTCCAGTCTCCCACGGTCCTTCCACAGCGTCTCCAGCACATCCTGCACCACATCCTCGGCATCCT
>JAZUFY010000001.1:0-34997 GCA_045640925.1 Bacteroidales bacterium | reverse complement strand
CCCTTGTATGTGGTCATACCTCAAGTATGATACAACAAGGTGGAGCAATTCACCAGCCTTATTTTGTAATAACGGGAGTCGATGCCCAACAGATGAAAGTGAGGACATAAATGGATGGCTCCACTTTCCTTTTTGTATAATTACATAACCGCGACTTAGGGCCAAAGGAGCAAACAAAAATAATGAAAGAGATGAAAAAACTCTTATTTCTTTTCGCCTTGAGCCTAGGCTCGCTCGCAGTTTGGGCACAACAACCTTTTTACGATTTCAGTGCCGTAGCATCGACCGGACAGTTATTGTATTATAGGTATGGTAATAATAATACCGTGAGCGTAACTTGTCCAAATTTTGATTGGGATACAGAAGACGATTACTATGATTATGATGGGTATACAAAGCCCAGTGGAGTTCTTATTATTCCTTCAACTGTTACGTATAATGGTACAACCTATACTGTAACAGGTATAGGCAATCATGCTTTTTATGTATGTGAAAATCTTACTAATGTTATTATTCCTTCTACGGTAGATTATATTGGCAATTCGGCTTTTTTTCATTGTAGTAGTTTATCTAGTATTTCTATCCCAAATTCTGTAACCCGGATTGGAGATAACGCTTTCTCTGAGTGCGTTAGACTTCATTATGTTGATCTTCCAAATACGGTGACAAATGTTTATTATGATGCTTTTAACGGAATAAACGTAGTGAACTATTGCGGAACAGTTTCTACGACTAATTGGGGGGCTTATCATGCAGGGTGTTTCTATGTCGAAGGCGACTTTGTGTATGCGGATTACTCAAAAACAGTATTATTCGGTTATAGAGGAAATAGTGCTAATGTTACGATACCCAGTTCAGTGATAGCTATCGGAGATAGGGCTTTTTCGTATTGTAGTAATGTAACATCTGTTACAATCCCTAATACGGTGGTTAGTATTGGGCAATATGCTTTTTATCATTGTGATCACCTTAGTGGTGTGTCAATTCCAAATTCTGTTTTGAGTATCGGTTCTTGGGCTTTTGTAGGAACTAACGTTTTGAACTATTGTGGTAGTGCTACAGGTAGTCCTTGGGGTGCAAACCGTGTAGGATGCTTCTATGCAGAAGGTGATTTTGTGTATTTAGATAATACTAAAACTTCGTTGGTCGCATATTTAGGGGCTGGAGGAAGTGTCACTATACCCAATACTGTCACTAACATCGAAGGATATGCTTTCTGGAATTGTACAGGCCTTACGAGCGTTACAATCCCCAATTCGGTAACCACTATTGGTGAGTATGCTTTCCAAAGTTGTAGAGGTCTAACCAGCGTTACAATCCCCAATTCGGTAAACTCCATCGGAAATTCTGCTTTCCGTGGCTGCAGCGGCCTCACATCCATTACCATCCCTAATCAGGTGACCTCCATTGGGCAATATTCTTTCGGGTGGTGTACCGGCCTCACTAGCGTCACCATTCTCAATTCGGTGACTACAATCGAGGACTACGCTTTCTCATATTGCTTCAACATAAAAACAGTTTATAATCTTTCCGAATTGACTATCACCAAAGGTTCTTTTTCAAATGGAGGGGTGGCATCTGATGCCAACAGGGTGGTCGTTCCCTCCACTTCAGGTTCTGGCGCAAATACTATCTTTCAGATCCCTGACATTTTTTCTTTTGTAGATGTCGAGGATAATGTTGAGACTCACATCCCTCGTGCCACAATTCCTAATATTGATAACCTCATCTATAATGATGGTGGCTGGAAGGCAAAGAACATTGCCCTTACCGATGGGCAGGATGCTTTTGAGGCTCCTGAGACTTTTACTGCTGAGACGGCTACCTATACTCGTGAGTTCACCAACAGCAACCGCAGTACTCTCTATCTGCCTTTTACGGCTGCTATTCCCGAGGATTTTGAGGTGTATGACTTTACTTCTTTCTCCAATAATACTATTTCTTTCACCGAACATACGGGCGATATTGCTGCCTATACTCCCTATCTCGTGGGTTACGACCTCAGCAAGGACGGAAACACTACCACATGCACCATCACAAAGACTAATGCGGTGTTCCCCAAATCGGAATCGGCGAACTATCATCCTGTCACCCATAACGGCATGACTTTCTCTGGCGTTATCTCTCGCACTCAGATGACCAGCACAAACAATTATGGCTACAGCAATGGCTTCTTTGTGCAGAGTGGTGGTCATGCCCATGTCAATCCTTTCCGCAGCTACTTCACCTACATGGCTCCCGCAGGTGCCCCGCAGAGTCTGCCTCCCACGCTGAATGTGGAAGTAGGTTATGGCGACCCCGTGGGTATCGATGCCGTGGAAACACCCGAGCAGGAGTATGACGGACGCTACGGCAAGGATGTCTACGATATGCTGGGTCGCCTCGTCCGCAAGAACGCCGAGAATCTCGACGGTCTGCCCCGAGGCATATACCTTTGGAAAGGAAAGAAATTTATGAATTATGAGTAGGGTGGGAGCCCTTGATTAGTTAAGAGTTAAGAATTAAGAGTTAAGAACGACATACGGGAAACGAAAACGAAAACCTACGGTTACGAAAACGAAGGACGAAAACGAAGGCTGCCGCCTCCTAATCACAAGTCACTAATCACAAGTCACTAATCACAAATCACAAAAAATAACAACAACAATGAAAACTAAACAACAATATATCGCACCCACATTGAAATGTGTGGAATTTAAAGTAGAACGGGGTTATGCTATGAGTCAGGGTATTGGCAGTACCCTCGGTACTAACACCGAATTTCAAATGTACATAGAAGACCCTGGTGAGTTTCGCGGGAACCGCTTTGGCGGCTACTTCTCGGGCAACGACGACGACTGGGACTGATTCTTAAATTGAGAATTGAAAATTGAGAATTGAGAATTATGGCTGCCGCACCACTCTTTTTTTATTGAGAATTATGGCGGGAGCCGCCTATTCTCATTTCTCAGTTCACTAATCACAATTATAGAGCGTCCCATCGGGACGCGACACCCTCTCCACTATATACCCCACACATCTGACTGCGTCTTGATGTGTGGGGTTAAAGCACCTTCGGTGAGGATGTCCATTCTGGACATGTAAAGCCTGTGTGTTCCGTGCCGAGGGCACGACCCTACCGACATCAGTCGGTGCTATAACCCCACACTCGAAGTGTGGGGTAGGAATGCATAAATGTATCTGCGTGCAGACAGCACGCTCTAAAACGTGGTAGACAAGAGCCTGGTTTTCTTTAGAGCGTTCCTTCTGGATGCATCCTTCACCCCGCTACATACCCCACACATCAGACATGCGTCTTGATGTGTGGGGTTAAAGCACCTTCGGTGAGGATGTCCATTCTGGACATGGCTCATCACTATGATATGTTTATCAAAAACCACTTGTTTTCATGCCTACCGTTTTTACAAATATATTAGAACAAACGCGTTGGCGGAATTAATCCCATTAGGGATTTGATATGGTAGCCAGGTACGTAGTGCCTGGTATTTACAAGGTTGCATCTTCCGCATGCCGTCAGGTATGCGACAGCACCATAACTCTGATAATCGCATACCTGATGGCGTGCGGGCACTCTATCCACTCGTAAACCCGCCATAGGAATGGCTGGCTACCATATTTGACCCCTACGGGGTCTAAACAGCCTAATCTCAATTCACTTTTGTGTGGGAAGGTGGCAAACTGAGGGCGAGGAGGCAGTAGGCTATGGCGACGAATTGTACGCCCATCTGGCGGTCGAGGGTGGACTCGAAGAAGATGGAGGCCATGAGGACGAAGGTGAGGAGGCAGAGGCTGATGCGGAGGTGGTCGGTGTCGGGTTTTCGGGTCTTGACCAAGGCCAGCACGACGGGGAGGAGCAGCATGAGCATCATGATGACGAGTCCGATGACGCCTGTCTCCAACAGGGTTTCGATGTACTGGTTGTGGGCGTCGTAGTGGTTGGCGAGTCCTTTGGCGAAGTTGTTTTTTTCGTATGTCTGCATCAGGGCATCCATGTAGTCGCCCGAGCCGTGGCCGAGGAGCCAGTGGCCTTCGGCGGTTTGGAGGCCGTAGGGGATGAGCACAAAACGGTCTTCACCCAAGCGCCCTGCCGCCATCTCGGAAAATATGGAGGTGAAACGGATGAAGAGGTCAGGTTTGACGAGGTAGGCGCCAGCGGTGAGTGCTACGATTACGAGGGCCGTGAGGAGCGAGAGTTTCCACCGATGGCGGAAAAAGGTCTGATGGACAAGGATGAGGATGCCGAGGAGGGCGGTGATGACTATGCCCGATCGGGAGGCGCTGATGAGCAGGTAGGCGAGGAGTGCCGCAGTGGCGGCAAGGATGCTGATACGCCAGCGGCGGGAGGCTTGGCTCCAATGTCGCAGACATTCGCAGTAGATGAAGGCGAAGGCGGTGGTGATGTAGAGTGCCAGGTAGTTGTGGTGCAGGCCGAGGGGGTCGAGCTGCCAGTCTTTGAGTTGTGCGAAGGGTGTGCCGCCGAGGTATTTGACCGCATCGACGACGAGACATGCGGCAAAACGGAGCAGGAGTGCGGCGATGAGTGTGTAGAATACGGCATTGATGCGTTGGCGGGTGAGATGGTTTGTGTCGGAGATGAGGCACAGGAGGGGCAGCAGGAGGAAGGGCAGTTTGGTGGACACGCTGCTCCAACCTTCGTGGTGGTTGGTGCTATAGAGAGCAGAAAAAACATAGAGAAGCCAGAAGAGCATCATCGTCAACAGACAGACGATTTGCGATTTGCTGAGGCTGGGATTGCCCCATTGGCGGCGGGCTATCATTCGGGCGATGGTGAGGATGGCGAGGAGTATGATGGCAATGATGCCTACCCGCCAGTGGGCCACGATGGCGACAGGAATGAAAAGGAGGGCGGCGTAGACGGCCTTGTCGAGTTTTGTCTGCATTTATTTGTCTTGAAGGAATTGGTACATGATTTCGATGGGGTGTACGGCATGGATGCCTGTGCCGTCGAGGATTTGCTGACGGCAGCTGGTGCCAGGGGCCGATACGAGTGTCGGGGTCTCGGAGGTGTTGGCGACGGCCTTGCGGAGTGTGGGGAAGAGAAGCATCTCGCCGATGGCCAGGGAGGTCTTGTAGTGCTCTTTTTCGTAGCCGAAGGAACCTGCCATGCCGCAGCAGCTGCTGGGAATGACGTGGAGTTGGCACCCACGGAGCAGGCGGAGCATGGCGGCGGTCTTTTCGATGCCCACGAGGGCTTTTTGGTGGCAATGGCCGTGGAGCCAAATCTCGACGGCATCGCTGCGGAAGGCCTCGGCGGTGATGTTGCCGCGTGCCACTTCGCGCATGATGAACTCGTCGTAGAGAAGACAGTTGGCGGCCAGCTGTTGGGCCCGATTCTTCATGTGGGAGGGTACCAGGTCGGGGTACTCGTCGCGGAAGGAGAGAATGCAACTGGGCTCGATGCCTACCAAGGGGGTGTCGTCGCTAATTTTGTCGGCCAAGAGGCGCACATTCTTTTTGGCGAAACGTGCGGCGAGGTGAAGGCAGCCTTTGGAAATGGCTGCACGGCCGCTCTCGACATGTTTGGGGATGACCACCTCGTAGCCGAGGGCGGTCAGTAATTTTGCAAAGGTATCGCCCAACTCGGCCTCTTGCAGATTGGTGAATTCGTCGGCAAAGAGGTACACTCGTTTTGCGGATTTCTTGGAGCGGCGGGTGCTCTTTCGGACCAGTTGCCGCATGGTACGCTTGGAAAGGGCAGGGATGCTGCGCTCGGGAGCAAAAGAGACCATGCGTTTGATGATGGAGGAAGACCAGGGGCTTTGGGCGAAATAGTTGTAGAGTGGCCGCACGAAGTGTCCCAAACGTTCCACCATGGCCATGCGGGCCACCATCCAGCTGCGGAAGGGGGTGCCGTGTTGGTCGTAGAGACGTTGCAGCACTTGGGCTCGGATGCGGGTCATATCGACATTGGAGGGACATTCGCCTTTGCAGCCCTTGCAGGCGAGGCAGCTGTAGAGCATCTCTTCGAGAGCCTCACGGTCGTTGCCGCCATCGGGAAGGCCTCGGGTGAGCACCTCGCGGAGCACATTGGCTCGGGCACGAGTGCTGAGGAGCTCGTCGCGTGAGACCTTGAAGGTGGGACAGAGGGTGCCGCCGATGGTGTTGCTCTTGCGGCAGTCGCCAGCACCGTTGCACTGCTCGATGCTGCACATAAGGTCGGCATCGTTGCAGCGGTACTGCTGGTTGACGTCGTATCGCAGGAACTGGTCCATGGGTGGGGCATCGACAATCTTGTTCATATTGAAGACCCCGTCGGAGTCCCAGCACTGCTTGACTTGGCGCATCATTTGATAGACCTCGTCGCCGTAAAGGAGGGGGATGAATTCGCCGCGAAGACGACCGTCGCCGTGTTCGCCACTGAGGCTGCCGTGATGTTTTTTGACCAAAAAGGCGGTTTCTTCGGCCACCTTGCGGAAGAGTTGGCGGTCGTGGGCCTTCTTGACATCGAGGATGGGGCGGAGATGAAGTTCGCCGGTACTGATGTGGCCGTAATAGACACATTTGAGACCGAGACGGGACATCATTCGTTGAAAATCGTCGAGATATTGGGGCAGGCGTTCTGGTGCCACGGCGGTGTCTTCGATAACGCCGATGGGCTTGTTGTCGCCTTTGACGCCGGTGAGGACTCCGAGACCCGCTTTGCGCAAGGCCCATACGCGGCTGATGTCGCCACCGTAAACGCGGCTGCAATGGTAGGCGAGGCCTTGGCTGAGGAGTTCCTGCTCGAGCGCATCGGCATCGCGGTCCATATTGTCGCCATAAAACTCGGCAATGATGAGTGCGGCGGGTTCGCCTTGGATAAAAAAGCGGTTGCGGTCCTGGGTGTGGTTGTTGCGGCAGAGTTCGAGGATTTGTCCGTCCATCAGCTCCACGGCCACGGGATTGTGACGCAGAGCGACGAGGTTGGCCTGGTAGCTTTTTGGGAGGCTGTCGCAGTGGGCGCAGAGCACCATCTGCTGCTGCGGGGGGAGCGGGTCGAGAGATATTTTGATGGCGGTGATGAAGCACAAGGTGCCCTCGCTGCCGCAAATCAGTTTGCAGAGGTCTATGCTGTCGCCTTCAATGGCTTCGTCGATAGCGTAGCCGCAGCTGCGGCGGCGCAGACTTTTGTCGGGGAAAGAGCTGTCGATGAGTTGGCGAGTGGCGGGGTCGTCGCGCCACTGCTCGAGTTGGGTATATATTTTATTCTGCAACGGATTGTCGTTGCGGAGGGAGGTATCGAAATGTGAACCGTCGCTGAGGACGCCTTGGAGGGCGAGGACATGGTGACGGGTGCTGCCGTAGATGAGGGAATGGGTGCCGCAGGAGTTGTTGCCCACCATGCCGCCTATGCAGCAGCGGTTGCTGGTGGAGGTCTCGGGGCTGAAAAAGAGGCCTAAAGGTTTGAGGAAGATGTTCAGTTCGTCGCGTACCACGCCTGGCTCTACCCATGCCCAACGTTGAGCTTTGTCGACTTTGAGGATGTGGTTGAAGTGTCGGCTGATGTCTACCACGATACCATTGCCGACAACCTGGCCCGCTATGCTGGTGCCGCCAGCACGAGGAATGAGATGAGTGTTGCGGCGACGTGCTTCGGCGATAAGTTCGACAATGTCTTTTTCGTTTTGGGGATAAGCCACCCCGAGAGGCAACTCGCGATAGGCGGAAGCATCGGTGGCGTAGGCAATGCGATGAAGGTTGTCGGTAAAAATTTGCATGAGGTTGTGGGTTGAAGAGTTTAGATATTAAGCTTGTGTGTATTCCACAATCTTCTCAAGGATTTTTTCGGCGGCGTGGGCGTCACCGAAAAGTTCGGGGAAACGGACGGTTTGCGAGGAAAGACGGTTGTAGGCATCGAGGATGCGGTTGTAGTCGGCATCGGCGATGATGCCAGCACCAGCGTCGACAATCTCGACCCATTCGGTCTCGGGTCGGAGGATAATGGTGGGACGGGCGAAGAAGAAAGCCTCTTTCTGCACCCCGCCACTGTCGGTCATCACCATTTTGGCATTTTGCTCCAAAAGGTTGATTTCAAAGAATGATGCGGGTGGAATGATGCGCAGGTTGCCACTCTGAGGCTGGTATTGGAGGGTGGTGAGTTTGGCCTTGGTACGAGGGTGGAGCGGGAGAATGACGGGGATATTGTTCTGGGTGGCGATATCGTTTAATGCCTGAAGAATGGCAGTGAGACGTGCGGGGTCGTCGGTGTTGTTGTCGCGGTGGACGGTGGCAAGGATAAACTGGTTGGGTTGAATGTCGAGCTGCTGTAGAATGGTGCACCGTTGTTGAGCCAAAGAGGCGTAGTAGATGCTGTTGTCGTACATCACATCACCGCAGTTGCATACGAGGCGGCGGCGATTGTTGGCAAATGTGGCGGGGCTTTCGAAGAAACCTTCACGACGCAGGTTGTCGACAGCGGTTTGGGTAGGGGCGAAGCAGATGCTCGAAAGTTGGTCGCAGACAATGCGGTTGAGTTCCTCGGGCATAGTCATATTGAAGGAACGGAGACCTGCTTCAATATGGAACACAGGGACGTGCAATTTGGAGGCGGCGACGGCACCCGCAAGGGTGGAGTTGGTGTCGCCGTAAAGGATGATGCCGTCGAAGGAATCGGAGAGAAGGACCTCTTCGATACCCGCAATCATCTTGGCCGTTTGAACGCCATGGGCACCAGAACCTACGCCGAGGTTGTAGTCGGGTTGGGGGATGCCGAGTTCGTCGAAGAAAATCTGCGACATATTGGCATCGTAGTGCTGACCGGTGTGGAGGATTTTCTCTTCGATGGTGTCGGAGAAATGGTTGCGTATGGCACGGCTGATGGCTGCCGCTTTGATTATCTGAGGACGTGCCCCTATGATGGTGAGAAGTTTCATTTAGAATTAAAATTAAATTAAAAATAGAAAGTTTCTATCTTCTATTCTTTATCATGTTTCATCGTTTCAAGCAGGAATTGCTCGGAAAGGGTGGTGTAGTTGAGGTGGGCGAGGGCATAATCGCGGCCCTTGGTACCCATGGCCTCTCGTTCGGATTTGTCCATGTCGGCAAGTTTGGAAATAGCGTCGCGCACCTGTGCTACATTCTCGGCTTCGACCTGTATGCCGCACCCCACACGCTCCATGAGGCTGCCAGGCTCGTCGACAGAATTGACGATGGGGTGGCCCGAGAGCATATAGTCGGTCATTTTGTTGAAAGAAGTGCCGTATTGGTGCAGAATGCTGTGTACGCCGCCAGCGTAGCAGATGTCGAAATGGGAGAGCAACTGAGGAATGCAACTTTTGGGAATAGGGGGAAGAAAGTGAACATTGGTGAGGCCTTTGCTTTGTGCGGAAGCCATCAATTCCTGTTTTTGAGGACCGTCGCCTACGAGTACGAAGGCAATATCAGAACGTGTTTTTAGCTGCTCGGCAGCATCAATGAGCACGTGCATGGCGGTGGATTGGGTGTGGCCTCCTGCGAAACCGACGATGGTCTTATGGGTGAGTTGTTGGAAGAATTGGAGGTGCTGTTCGGGAAGATTGCTCGCATTTGTATCGTCCCATTCTTCCTGTAGGAAACCATTGGGAATGCAGCAGAAACGTTCGGGAGAGAGCCCATGGCGCTGCATGTGGGGGTAGGCTTTGTCGAGCATGGAAACAACCTTGTCGCAATGGCGGTAGGCGTAGTTTTCGCCTCGTTGTAGGAGCCAAATAAAGGGGTGGTACTGGCTGTAGCCACCGATAATCATGGGGGAGAGGGGCCACAAGTCGTGGACTTCATACACCAGTTTGGCGTGCGACTTGCGGGCTATATGGCGGCAGGGATAGAGGTCGAAAGTATAGACGGAGGAGGCAATGACAATGTCGGGGTTGAAACCGACGAGTTCTTTGCGATGTTTGTAGACTTGAAGTACAAATTGGAACATCGACAATACCCGTTTGGCACCATTGCCATCGTAGCGGACAGTGGGGAGCCAGAGATATTCGATACCTTCAAGAGTCTCTCTTCCTGCGGAGGGTTGCACCTTGCGAAGATGGGAGAAATCGGCACCCACAATTGTCACACGATGACCCATACGCACCCATTCACGGCCCATGTAGAAGGAACGGTATTCCATGCCATATTTTGGAGCGCCTGCATAGTGGCTTATCATCAAGATGTTCATTTCGATATTTGTGATATGTGAAATGTGAATAGTGAAATGTGATTAGGTGGCTGCCGCATTCTCAATCACTAATCACCAGTCACCAGTCACCATTCTTATATGGCATTGATGAGCGATTCCACCACTGTGCGGACCTCTTCGCGGGTGAGGTAGGGGTGCATGGGAAGCGACAGGACGCTTTGCGAGAGCGTCACGGCATTATCGGTTTCGACGAAGCGGTGGATGTCCTTAAAGGCCGTTTGACGGCTCATAGGGGTGGGGTAGTACACCATAGTGGGGATGCCTTTGGCTTTCAACTTGGCTTGCAAAGCTTCGCGGTTGAAGGTGCCGTTGCCCGAAGGAACGCTGAGGCGGATAGTGTATTGAGCCCAACTGCTGGTGAAGTTGTTGGGTATGAAGGGAGTGTCGATTTGAATCTCTTTCTTGGAGAATCGGGTCATGCCGTGGATGAGTTGGTCGTAGTATTCGGCTGACTTGTTCACATTGGCCAATTCGTAGTCTTTAAAGGCTTTGAATTTTACCCGCAAGATGGCTGCCTGGAGGGTGTCGAGGCGAGAGTTGAGACCGATGCGGACATTGTCGTATTTGTAGCTGCCTTTGCCGTGGACGCGGTACGACTCGATGAGTGCCGCCCATTCGTCGTTGTTGGTGAAAACGGCACCTCCGTCGCCATAGCATCCTAAGGGCTTGGCAGGGAAGAAGGAGGTAGTGGCGATGTCGCCAAAACTACAGGCACGTTGAGCGAAGAAACCATTGCCATCGGCCTTGGGCATACGGATGCTGCCTCCGAAGCCTTGGGCGCCATCCTCGATAATAACCATACCTTCGCGTTTGGCTATTTGGCGGAGGTGTGGGAAATCGGCAGGTTGGCCGAAAAGGTCGACAGCAATGACGGCTTTGGGCCGCATTGTCATATCGTCGCGAACCGCACTGATGGCTTCTTCCAGATTTTTGCAGTCGATATTGAAAGTATAGGGGTCGACATCAACAAAAATGGGGGTGGCACCTTCGAGCGACACCACTTCGGCACTGGCAAAGAAGGTGAAATCGGGCACAAAAACAGCATCGCCTTTGCCAATGTTCAGTGCCTTGAGGGCAAGGGTCAGGGCATCGGTACCGTTGGCACAAGTGAGACAGTGTTTTACGCCCACATATTCGGCCAGGTCCTTCTCCAATTCTTTCACAGGACTGCCCATGATGAATGCTCCAGAGGTCGCCACATCGGTCATGGCTTGGTCAATGTCGGTTTTCAATACTTGGTATTGCTGTTTTAAGTCGCGAAATTCCATGTTGATAATTGATGATTGGTTTTGTGTGATATGTTATCGCAGTTTTCCTTCCAATTTTTGGTATAATTCGAAGAGGTTTGTTTCTTGGGTGGCCCAGTTGTATTTTTCTTTGACGGCTCTGCGTCCGTTCTCGCCTTTTTGACGTGCGATGTCGGGATTATTGACAAAATAGTTGATGGCTTCGGCGATGGCGTTGATGTCATGAGGGTTGATGCAGATGCCACAGTCGTAGCTTTCGATGATTTCTTTCCAAAGTTCGAAATCGGTAGCGATGACGGGTATGCCGGCCATCATATACTCAAACATCTTCAGCACGCCTAAAGAGCCCTTGTGGTAACCAACATTGGGAGAATAATCCAACAACACCAACCCCACATCGGCTTTGGTGTAAAGGCTTTGAACTTTATCGGGAGAGAGCACTCCTTGATAATCTACCCTGCTCCACATGTCGCTTGATTTCAACTTGTTGAAGTAAGAATCAATAAAACAACGTCCGGCCAAAAGATAGCGTGCGTTGGTATGGCGTAAACTCTCGATGATGTTCTCGTGCATGTAACGTTCGTCAACACCTCCGGCAAAGCAGGCATAGTGAGGCTCCTGGTCAAAGTTATGTTGCTCGGTTTCGTGGTAGTCGGGGTAGTTGGTCACCATGATGGTGTTAGGATTGATTCTGTTCAACCGCTCCAAAATAGTGGGGGTGACGGTTACCAAAGCGTCGTATTTTGCGAGAAGTCGTTTCTCTATCAAGGCGTAAATACGAGAGATGGTTTTGCGGCTCCATTTTGGCAGGTATTCTTTGGTGAGGAGCTGCATGGGCACATCTTCGTGTGAATCGAAGATGACCGTTTTGCCCTTCCGTTTCAGTTTCACCCCGAGCCGCATCAGTTCGGGGTCGTGAAAATGATAGATGGAGGCATCGGCTTCGATGGCTTTTTGATATACCCTGTTGAGGTAGAAGGGTCGCTTCAGACGCCCTGCCGGCAAACCGACGCCCAAGACATGGACACCATCTTTTACGGCATCTTCCACATTCGGTGCTATCAGATACACCTCGTGTTGTTTTGCCAGCGAAAGACATTCTTTGTAAAAGATGCGGACATCGTTGGCGGGGTGCAAACTGGTAACGTGGCAGACTTTCATTGTGATGAGGATGCGTGGTGTTAGAACTTCATGTCGTCCCAGCCGAAGGGATGGGGGGCCAAAGGCAGTTTTGCCAAAGGATGATAGTCGCCTTTCAATCCGATGGGGGTGGAGTGACGGATGTCGCTGACAATCTGTATGCAGTTGCGTGCTTCGCTGATGCGGAATCCGCGTCCAGCCAATATCTCTTGGTAGCTCTTGGTGTGCAATTCGGTGAACCCTTGGCTGAATTCAAACTCATCGCCGTCAATCATGATTGTGCGGTAGGTCTTTTTCTCGCCTTGCACGGCATTGGGGGGCAGACAAGCGGCATTGATGCTCAAAAAGTAGCGCACACGGGCCTGTTTCAGTTCGAGGAAACCTGCCACTCTGTCGTGCGACATCACATGCACGATGTTCTTCTGAACGGGGCCGAAAATCCATTGGAGCATATCGTAGAAATGCACTCCGATGTTGGTGGCCACACCGCCGCTCTTGTGCACATCGCCCTTCCACGACGAATAGTACCATTTGCCACGCGAGGTGATATAGGTGAGGTCGACATCGTACACTTTGTCCTTGGGGCCTTCGTCAATCTTCTTTTTCAAGGCAACGATGCTGTCGTGGAGGCGGAGCTGAAGAATGGTGTAGGCTTGGTGGCCTGTTTCTTTCTCCAATTCAACCAGGTTGTCGATATTGTAGGGGTTCAGTACCAGGGGCTTTTCGCAAATTACGTTGCATCCCAGTCGCAAACCGTAGCGGATGAAAGCGTCGTGGGTGTAATTGGGGGTGCAGATGGAAAGCCATTGCAGCGGATTGTCGGAGCGCTGTTGCTTGGAGCAGAAGCGGTCGAACTGCTCTTGCTCGGTGAAGAACGAACAGTCGGGGAAAGAACTGTCCAAACGGCCCACGCTGTCGAAACGGTCGTAGGCTGCGATGAGGTTGTTGCCGGTGTCGGCAATGGCTTTGAGGTGTCTGGGGGCGATATATCCGGCTGCGCCGATTAATGCAAAATTTGCCATAGTTTAGGATGTTGAATATTATAGACGTCCGTCCACCAATTCACGAGGCATGATGGCTTTGACGTCGAAGATGACATGGTTCTTTTCAAGCAGTTGGTCAAAATCAATCTCCATTTCGCGGAATTGACGATGCGCGACGGCAACGATGGCGGCACTGTATTTGTCTTTCGGAAGTTCGTTCACGATGTCGATGCCGTATTCGTGTTTCACTCTTTCGGGCGAAGCCCATGGGTCGAAAACGGTGATGTCGGCGTTGTATTCCTGCAAGGCTCTATAGATGTCGATTACGCGGGTGTTGCGCACATCGGGGCAGTTCTCTTTGAACGTGAAGCCCATGATGATGATTTTGGAGCCGAGCACCTGGATGCCTTTCTTCAGCATCAGTTTGATGGTCTGGTCGGCAACGTAGGCTCCCATGCCGTCGTTCATACGGCGTCCCGCCAAGATGATTTCGGGGTTGTAGCCCAGGCGTTGCGCGCATTGTGCCAGATAGTAGGGGTCCACCGAGATGCAGTGACCGCCCACAAGGCCGGGGTTCATCTTGATGAAGTTCCATTTTGTGCCTGCGGCCTCCAACACATCGTAGGTGTCGATGCCCATCAGGGTGAAAATCTTTGACAACTCGTTGACAAAAGCAATGTTGATGTCGCGTTGGCTGTTCTCGATAACCTTGGCGGCTTCGGCCACTTTGATGCAGGAGGCTTTGTGGGTGCCGTTGAGGAGCACGGTGTTGTAGACTTGGTCAATCAATTCGGCCACTTCGGGAGTGGAACCCGAGGTAATCTTCAAAATCTTCTCCACGGTGTGCACTTTGTCGCCAGGGTTGATGCGCTCGGGGCTGTATCCGGCAAAGAAATCGACATTGTATTTCAGCCCCGACACCTTTTCCACCACGGGCAGACATTCGTCCTCGGTGACGCCGGGGTAGACGGTCGATTCGTACACCACGATGTCGCCTTTGCCAATCACTTTTCCTACAACCTCGCTGGCTCCGTAGAGGGGGGTGAGGTCGGGATTGTTGTTGCGGTCGACAGGGGTGGGCACGGCAACAACATAGAAGTTGCACTCGCGGATGTCGTCCAAATTGGCGGTGCATTTGAAGCCGTGTTTGCTGATGGCTTCTTGCAGCAAATCGTCTGCCACTTCAAGGGTGGCGTCATGGCCTTGCATTAAAGCTTCGACACGGGCCTTGTTCATGTCGTAGCCGATGGTTTTAAATTTTGTGGAGAACAATCTTGCCAAAGGCAGGCCTACATAACCCAATCCAATGACAGCAATTTTAACGTCCTTCGTTTCCATAATTAATTTTTATATAATAAATAACGTGTGTGCGTATGTGGTTGCAATAACAAATTTCAATTTTGCAAATATACAAAAAAAATGCGAGAAATAAAAAAATAGTCGTATTTTTGCAAAAAAATAACAAACAATAGAAACTTGAAAGAGGTCTGATGCGGTGCAAGGTTGCCCCAATTCCCACTCTTCGAATATCAAATAAAACCATGTACTATCTAATTGCCACACTTGCACTCATAGCCGTAGAACTGCTTTATTTCTTCGTTGCAAAGAAGTTTAATATCGTTGACCGTCCCAACGAGCGCAGTTCGCATTCCAAGCCCGTTCTTTTGGGTGCGGGAGTCATCTTTTTTGCCTCGTTGCTGCTCTATTTTTTTACTCACCAGATGTGTTTTCCCATGTTCGTGGCTGGTGCTGCGGTGCTGGCAGTGGTGAGCTATGTCGACGATTTGCGCAATATTCCCAGCTGGCTCCGTTTGTTGGCTCAAGTGGGTGCCGTTGTGCTGATGATTTCTGCCGAAGCGTACCAACTCGCCGCTTGGCAGACGATACTGTTGATGATTTTCTTTGTTGGAGTGCTCAACGTGTATAACTTTATGGACGGCATCAACGGCATGTTGGCGGCCTATTCGCTTGTGGTGATAGGCACTTTCGGCTATTTGGACATTTTTGTGGCTCACTTTGTCGATATTGAGTTTGTCGCCACTGTGATGATAGCCATAGTAATCTTCGGCTTCTTCAATTTCCGCAACAAGGCCCGTTGCTTTTCGGGCGATGTGGGAAGCATCGTGATGGGGTTCATTGTGCTTTTCTTCCTCATTCGTTTGGATGTGTCCATCCCCGACGATGGCGAAAACTTGAGCTACCTCTGCTTCTTCATCGTCTTTTTGGCCGACGGGTTGCTCACCATTGCAAAACGCTTCCTTACGGGTCGCAATATCTTGGAGGCCCATCGCGAGCATCTCTACGAGACGATGGTCAACAACCTTCACATCCCTCATCTGCGTGTTTCCGCGCTATATGCCCTCTTGCAGCTGGCCATCAATGTGGGCTATATGTTTGTGAGCGATAAAAACCTTTACACGCTCGTGATAGCGTGTGTCTTGGTTGCCTGCTACGGTCTGTTCTTCTATTATTGCAACGTCAAGAAAGGCATCCGATTCTGAAAGACGACACTTTCTATGTCGTATATTTAAGCGGGATGCAAAGCCGCTCATCCGTCGCTTATATAGCGAGGCTACAGCGAGGCTACAGCGAAGGTACTTCGAGGCGATTTAAAGAATCGGGACGAATGAATGTTCAATCCTTTTTATCCAGCTCGCAATAGATGCTGTTGTTGCTCTTGAATTCGGGCACGATGGATTTCATCTTGCCTACCAGTTTCATATCGTCCAGCGTGGGCATCAAATCCCACAATTCGGCGTAAGCCTTGTCGATGGCGTCCAAAGCATATCTGCGCACTTCGGCACGCATAATCTTGGGGTGGTAGGTGGGTATGTTGTTCTCCTTGGTGGCCAGGAGCTCTTCGTAGAGTTTTTCGCCAGGGCGGAGTCCTATTTCTTTGATTTCGATATTCTTCAAGCCCGATAGCTGAATCATCTTGCGGGCGAGGTCGTAGATTTTGACAGGTTTGCCCATGTCGAATACGAATATGTCGCCGCCTTCGCCCATGGCTCCGGCTTCCAGCACCAGGTTGCAGGCTTCGGGTATGGTCATGAAGTAGCGGATGATGTCTTTGTGGGTTACGGTGAGCGGGCCGCCCGAGGCAAGCTGTTTCTTGAACAGGGGTATCACGCTGCCGTTGGAACCCAGCACGTTGCCGAAACGGGTGGTGACGAAGTGGGTCTGGTCGGTGCTGCGGCTTTGGATGTATATTTCGGCCATGCGTTTGGTGGCTCCCATCACGTTGGTGGGGTTCACGGCCTTGTCGGTCGATATCATGACGAATTTCTGCGCGCCGTATTTGATGGCGAGGTCGGCCACATTTTTGGTGCCGAACACGTTGACGAGGATGGCTTCGTAGGGGTTCTCTTCCATGAAGGGGACGTGTTTGTAGGCGGCGGCGTGGTAGACAATCTGCGGCTTGTGGAGGGCGAAAACTTCTTCCATGCGCAGTTTGTCTTTGACGTTGGCGATGACAAACTCCATGCGGTCGACATACTGTTTGTATGGCTCGTTGCTCTTCAGTTCGAATTGCAGGTCGTACATGGGCGATTCGGCTTGGTCGAGCATGATGATTTTGCTGGGTTTGTATTGGATGAGCTGGCGGCAAATTTCGCTGCCGATGGAGCCTGCGGCACCTGTCACCATGACGACTTTGTCAACAACTTCGCGCACTATGTTGACGTTGTCCAGTTTGATGCTTTCGCGTTCCAGGAGGTCTTCAATCTTGATGTCCTGTATCTGGTTGGAGGTGAAGCTGTCGTTAATCCAGTTTTTGATGTGCGGCACGGATTTGACGGTCAATCCCAAATCCAGACCTCGGGTGGTGATGGCTTGTTTGTGGCTCAAACGCACCGAGGGGATGGCTATGATGAGCACCTCGACATTGTTCTTTTTGACGAATTTCGGGTTGAGGGCGTCGTTGAATTTCATCACATGGATGCCGTTGAGGGCGGTGTCGAACTTTTTCTTGTCATCGTCGATAAAGGCAACAACATTGTAGTCTTTTGTCTGGTCCTGCATCAGGGCGTTGTAGGCAATAACTCCTGCGGCACCAGCACCATAGATGATGGCGTTGCATGTGGGGCGGCGTCTGCGGACATAGTCGTTGTAGATTCGCTGCAACCCCAGGCGCACGATAATCATGAACAGCACCTGCAAGGCGAAGGTGGTGATTATTTCACTATAGGGGGCCGTATAACTACCGTCAACCATTTGGTAGTTGTTGTTCAAAAGGTTGAAGACGATTAAAATAACTACGACAATACCATTTGAAATCAAAATTTTGTAAATGTCGTACATGCCCGCATGGCGAATGATTCCGCGGTGAGTGCCGATACCGATGTAGCAAACTGTGGATAGCAGGGCAAATGCCACGAATTGTGCAACCAGTTGGGACCACATGATGACACCTGTGCCATGAAGGCGGAAGAGGTTTGAGATGGCGAAAGCCACCAACAGGGTGAAGATGTCGATAGCCATGATTGCCCAACGCGATACCGTTGCGTGGCGATACTTTTTGGCGAACCAGAAAAAGAAATTCTTTATCATAAATTTTGCGCGCTTTTTATATGATTGAAATTGCAAAGTTACAATCTTTTTTTGAATAAACCAAAGAAAATGTTCGAAAAACTCTTTTCAAAAGCAAGAGGAATATCGTTAAATTGCCGATACTCCTCTTTTTATAATGCTTGAATTAAGTGTTAAATTTTGTTAAAGCATGTATGTATGCGAAGTTGCTTGAATCGAGGTCAGACGCCGAAATCCAAATTCTCGGCACCAGTGAACACTTTGCCTTGCATACCCAGTTTGCGGGCTGCTTCCACGTTGTCGGGGTTGTCGTCGACAAATGTGCATTCCTCGGCCTTCAATCCGTAGCGGTTCATCAGCAGTTGGAAAATCCGAGGGTCGGGTTTGATTAGTTTCACATCGCCCGACACCACATATTTGTCTATCAGCTGCAACACTTCGAATCGCTCTCTGGCTTGTGGGAAGGTTTCCATGGACCAGTTGCTGAGGCCGTAGATGGCGTATTTGCCGCTTGCTTTGAGCCGCTGTATCAGTTGGTGCATTCCAGGCACTTCGCCAGGCAGCATCTCGTCCCAACGGTTCCAATACATGGCAATGGGTTCGGCATATTCGGGGTATTGCGACTGGAGCTCGCGGATGCACTCCTGCTCGTCTTCGCCGGCATCTATGCGGTCGCGCCATTGCCTGCCGCACACATGCCGCCAAAAATACCAGTATTTCGCTTCGTCGTTGCCGAAGTAGGGGAGGTACACCCGTTCGGGTTCCCAGCGCACAAGCACGTTGCCAAAGTCGAAGATGATGTTTTGCATAAACTTTAGTTAATCATGCTCACGCTGCGTTTGACAAATTCGGTCAGGGCTTCGCCTTTCAGCAGGCCGTTGGCCAGCAAGGCCAGGTCGGTGAGTTGGTGCACCAGCTGTTTCTGCTTGTCGGCGTCGCCTTCGTTGAGCACCTGTTCGATAAGCGGGTGGTTCACGTTCACCACAAGGTTGTAGCTTTCGGGCATATCGCCGTAGAACCCCATGCCGCCGCCGCTGGTTGCCGCCATTTCCTTGTAACGGCGCATAAACTCGCTCTGGGTAATCACCATGGGCTGGTCGTCGCTTTCGAGGCTCTCCATCTGCACGGTGAATTTCTGTTTGTCCACCTCGGCTTCGATGATGGGCTTCAGCTGGTCCTGCTGCTCTTTGCTCAGCTTTTCGGGGATGGCATCGTCGTGGGGGATAAGTTTCTCCACCGTGTCGGCATCCACACGCACAAAGCGGCTCTTGTCTTTCTTCTGCTCCAGCAGGTTGACAAAATGGGGTGTGAGCACGCTGTCGAGCAGCAGCACGTCGTAGCCCTTGGCCTTGGCCTTGGCTATGTAGGCGTGCTGTTCCTCCATATCGTTGGCGTAGAGGTAGCACACGTTCTTGTCCTTGTCGGTTTGCAGGGGGGCAATCTTCTCGCGGTAGTCGTCGAGGCTGAAATATTGGCCTTCGGTGTTTTTGAGGAGGGTGAACTTCATGCCGCGTTCGCAGAATTTCTCTTCGGTGAGCATTCCGTATTCGACGAAAATCTTGATGTCGTCCCACTTGTTTTCAAAGTCCTTGCGGTCGTTCTTGAACATTTCTTCCAGCTTGTCGGCCACTTTTTTGCTGATATGGCTCGAAATCTTCTTCACGTTGCCGTCGCTTTGCAGATAGCTGCGGCTCACGTTCAGCGGGATGTCGGGCGAATCGAGCACGCCGTGCAGCAGCATCAGGTAGTCGGGCACCACGCCTTCCACGCTGTCGGTGACGAACACCTGGTTGCAGTACAGCTGAATCTTGTTGCGGTTGGGGTCGATGGTCTTGCGCACTTTGGGGAAATACAGGATGCCGGTGAGGTTGAAGGGGAAGTCGACGTTGAGGTGAATCTGGAACAGCGGGTCTTCGAAATTCATCGGGTACAGTTCGTGGTAGAATTTCTTATAGTCTTCGTCTGTCAGATTGGCAGGGCTCTTTTTCCAGGCGGGGTCGGTGTCGTTGATGATGCGGGGCTGCTTTTTCTCCACGCGTTTGGGCTTCTGGGTCTTGCCGCCGTTGCCGTCGTCAACCTCTTCAAACTCCGTATCGCTGTCCACCCACACGCTCTCTTCGCCAAAACGGATGGCCACAGGCATGAAGCGGCAGTATTTGCGAAGCAGTTGCAGAATCTGCTGCTCGTCGAGGAACTCTTTGCAATCGTCGGCAATGTGCAGTACGATGTTGGTGCCTCGCTCGGTGTGCTTGGGGTCTTCCACCATCTCGAATTCAGGACTTCCGTCACAGCTCCAATGAATTGCGGGAGCATCTTGGTACGACTTCGAGTAAATCTCCACCTTGTCGGCCACCATGAAAGCGCTGTAGAAGCCGAGACCGAAATGGCCAATGAGCTTCTCTTGAGCGTCCTTGTACTTGTCCAGGAAGTCGGTGGCACCGCTGAAGGCAATCTGGTTGATATACTTTTCCACCTCGTCGGCGGTCATACCGATGCCGTGGTCTTTGATGGTGAGGGTCTTTTTCTTGGAGTTGAGCTCGACTTCGACGGTCAGGTCGCCCAGGTCGCCTTTCAGGTCGCCGCGCGATGAGAGGGCTTTCAGCTTCTGGGTGGCGTCGATGGCGTTGGAAACCAGCTCGCGAAGGAAAATTTCGTGGTCAGAATAGAGGAACTTTTTAATCACCGGAAAGATATTCTCGGTTTGTACGTTCAGATTACCGTTCATAGTATATAGTTTTTTTGATTACACATTAAACATTAATGCCACTACAAAATTAGTGCCATTCTCCTCTTTCTGCCATTTTGGCAGACATCGTTCCCTCTTGGTGACGGATTCTCTTTCTGTAATAGATTCTCCCAATATTCTCCCAATATTCTCCCAACGTTATGGTATCGTTGTCGTATATAGGATACCATAAGAATATCATAACGATATAAGGATAGAGGACGGATAATGAGAATTGATTATGGCAAATCCATACATTTTTCTTACAATTTGACGTTTATGTCGGCAAAAAATCGTACTTTTGCAAAGTGAAAAAGAAGTTGCTATACGAGATTTCCGTCATCCGACCCCTTATCATCTTCCTCCTGGTTGTGTACCATTCGTTGTGTGTATTCACAGGGGGCTGGGTGCCTCCCGCAGGGGTGCCCGACAATGCTGTCTATTGGTGGCTGGGGCATCTTATCAGCGGCTTCCGCATCGAAACTATTGCTTTCGTAGGGGGCTATGTTTTCTGCTATCAGTGTGTGGAACTGGCACGTAGGCAGCCTTTCTTCGCCTTCGTATGGAAGAAGTTTAAACGGCTGCTCATCCCTTGTTTCCTGTTCGGAATAATATATTTCCTGCTCTACCGTTTCAATCCTGCTCGTTTTAGTTTCCATGTCGCTTTTTGGCGTGTGGCCAACGGTATAGGCCATCTGTGGTTCCTCCCCATGCTTTTCTGGTGCTTCATGGCCTCGTGGCTCCTCGACAGGCTGTTGCAGTGGCTCTCCGTGCGGCATCCTGCTTGTTATCAACCTGCGGGGTGGTTGCTGTTGATGCTGCTTGCAGGGGTGTCGCTATTGCGTCCTACGGGGCTGAAACTCGGCCTCACGCGGGCCCCTTATTTCCTGTTCTATTTCTACCTCGGCTATTGGCTCCGCGCCCTTATCCGTCACCGTTTGGAGGCCCCAAAAACGGATGAAGGCTCAACTTGGCAGCGTGTCGGGTGCCTGTGTCTGGCGTGGATGACTTATCTCGCTGTTTTGCTGCTCTACCTTCAGGTCACAAATCTGCACCTGCCTGGCGTCCCACAGCAGTGTCCTCATTGGCTGCGGGGGTGGAACATTTGGTGTGTGCGGCTGCTCACCTTGGCCCGCACTACCAGCGGCATACTGGCACTGTATTTCACCGTCGTCAGCTTCCTCCGTCACCATCGCCCTGCCGATGCCCAGCCCTCCCCCTTCCTACGCCAATGCTCGCGGCAGTGCTACGGAGTGTATGTCTTCCACATGTTCTTCATGCAGCACATCTATTTCGGCACCTCGTTTCCCCTGTGGTGCTGCGCCTCGGCCTTGGGTGCTTGGCTGCTTCCGTGGGCGGTGCTGCTGATGTCGCTGGGGCTTTCTGTTGCTGTCACCACCCTGTTGCTCAAAACCCGTTTCGGACGGTTCCTCATAGGGTGAAATTTTTGATTGGAGAATGAAAAAAACGTTTAACAATTAAGAATGAAGAATATAAGCCTGCTCGTGCCCAATTCTCAATTCTCAATTCTCAATTTTCAATTCTCAATTCAAGAAGGCCCCCGCCCTTCCAGTCACTATTCACTAATCACCAGTCACAAAAATAAAGAAAGCTCCCCGCTTTTGTGCAAGGAGCTTTAATCTAAAACCTAAAACAAATTACTTCTTGGCGTATTTCTTGTACTTGCTCATGAACTTATCGACGCGGCCAGCGGTGTCAACGAGTTTCAGCTTGCCAGTGAAGAAGGGGTGAGAGGTGTTGGAGATTTCCAACTTCACCACGGGGTACTCGTTACCATCGGTGAAGGTGACGGTCTCTTTGGTGGCTGCGCAGCTCTTGGTAAGAATCATGTTGTCGTTGGACATGTCTTTGAAGACAACAAGTCTGTAGTTCTCGGGATGGATTCCTTTTTTCATTTTTCGGTTTCTTTTTGCCGTTTTAAGCAGTGGCTCTTAAACGATTGTTATTATTTGTGTTAATTCAATTTTTGCTGTTCAAAATGGCTGTTTCCAGTCTATTTTTGAGTTTGCAAAGATACACATTTTTTTTGAAATGGCAAAATTTTTCTTGCAATTTCTTTTTTTATTGGCTCCCTCGGCGTCCGATTAGAAGTGGAGGTTGAGCGTGGCGGAGGTGATGATGTCCTGGTTCTTGACCCCTTCGGGGACGAGGCTGCGGTACTCATAGCTGAAGTTCAGCGCCAGGTCCATGTTCTTGTTGAGCTTGGTGCTGATGCTGGTTACGCTGTTGACAATGTAGTCGCCGCCGAAATCCTTGAACGAGGGCTGGTAGAACGTAGTGTGCTTAAGGCTCACATAGTCGGTAATGTTCTGCTTGATTTTGAGGCGGAGAGAGAGACGGCTGACGTTGGCGTCGAAGTTGGCACGGTCTTTGAGGAAGTATTCGGTGTAGTCGAGCACGTAGGCGCCGCTGATGGAGTAGTCGCACTTCGAATTCCAATAGATGCGGTATTTCACACCGGCCAGGAAGCTGTACTTGTACTCGAAACCCTTGAACTTGTTGTTCAGATAGGTGGCCGACAGGAAGGGCGACCAGCGGTCGTACTGCCAAAGGTCGAATTTAACGTTGGCGGTGAGGCCCATGTCGTACTTCTCGTGGTCCTTCTCGCCGTAAACGATGGCGTAGTTGGCGTCGAAAGCCAGCAGACTGTCGTTGCGTTCGATGCCGCCGTTGTTGTTGAATGTGATGGTGTTGACGTTACCGGATTTCAGTTCGCCGCCAAAACCGAGTTTGTAGGACCATTTGCTCTGTGCCGAAACTGTGGCCACGCAGGCAAGCATCAGCATGATGGATAGTACTTTGCGCATAGTAGAAATTGTTTTGATTATTAATTAAATTTAATTTTTCTCGTTGTGAATTAAAGTGCAAAAATACGAATAATTTTTGATATATTGTTTTTTCTTCTTATCTTTGCATCAAGAAATATGTTAAAATCATGTCGATAAAACCATTTGTAATATGTGTCGCGGCGGTGATGATGGCCGTGGCGGGCCGTGCCCAGGACGAGTGTCGGCCCGAAACCGACCCCCTCATTGTCCATCGGATTGAAGAATGGCAGGATTTGAAATTCGGATTCATGATGCACTGGGGCATCTACGCCCAATGGGGCGTGGTGGAATCGTGGAGCATCTGCAACGAGCCCTGGATTACCCGCAACGGCGAACCCTATACCGAGTACAAGCAGCGCTACCAGTCGCTCAATAAAACTTTCAACCCGCAGCATTTCGACGCCCAGAAAATGGCCCAGGCCGCCCGTGGGGCAGGAATGCGGTATGTAGTGTTCACCACGAAACATCACGATGGCTTCTGTATGTTCCGCACAGCCGAAACCGACTACGGCGTGGCAGGTTCCGACTGCCCCTACAGCCGCACGGCACAGCCCGACATCACCCTCGACATCGTAAACGCCTTCCGCGCTCAAGGATTGTGGACGGGACTCTATTTCTCCAAACCCGACTGGCACCACCCCGACTACTGGGCGCCAGAATGGGCCACCCCCGACCGCAATGTGAATTACGACATCAACGACCACCCAGAACGCTGGCAGCGTTTCAAAAATTTCACCTATCGGCAGATTGCCGAACTCACCCACAACTATGGCCACATCGACATCCTCTGGCTCGACGGAGGCTGGGTGAGGCCCGAATGGAGCATCGACGACGAAACGCGCCCCTGGCTCGGATGCTATGGCCGTGTGCAGGACATCGGCATGGACTCCCTGGCCGCCATCGCACGAAGCAACAACCCCGACCTCCTCATAGTAGACCGCAGTGTGGGCGGACGCTACGAAAACTACCGCACCCCCGAACAGCAAATCCCCGACACCCTCTTGCCCTACCCCTGGGAAACATGCATGACCATGGGCGACAGCTGGTCATATACCCCCAACGACCACTACAAAAGCACCCGCGAACTGCTACACATACTCTGCGACATCGTGGCCAAAGGGGGCAACCTGCTCCTCAATGTGGGCCCCGACGCTGACGGCAACCTCCCCTCCGAGGCTTTGCAGCGTATGAGTGAGATAGGCCAGTGGCTGCGAGCGAACGGCCATGCGATATACGGCTCACGCCCCCTCTATCCCTACGCCCAAGGCAACGTGCGCTACACCCAGAGCAAAGACGGCAAACACAAATACTCCATCACCCTCATCAACGAAGCACCCTACGCCGTAGTGCTCGAATTATGAATCGAGAATTTGCTCCCGCCTCCCCTTTCTCTCTTTTGTGCGGAACCTTTTTCTCTCTTTCGTACAATTGGAGTATTCACGTTCAGTCGTATGCACCATCACCAGCAATGCAAAACACATTATATCAGCAATGAGGGGCTGGTGTTCTTTGTCTGTTTGTTGCAAAACCGGTGAAACACAGTCCCCCCGCTTCCACCTCTTCATTGGGGTGAATTCACCATGAGTTTTATTTACACTTAATTGAAATTTCATTCTGCTTTACCCCAACCATAAAGTACCTGATTGTTCAGTCCGAGACAAATTCTTTTTTTTTCTTCCCAAAGGGGACATAGTTCAATCCTTACTCACTACTAACTACAATAGTGGGCAACGAAGCCAGATAAACCACTCTTCAACCGAAGCATTCCATCGCAAGCTACTGTTTTAAACTCCCAAATCAACAGGGTTGTCAGCCCCGTTGAAGTGCGCGTTTCCAAAAGACACAACGCGCCTAACTTGCAACCGGTGTCGTTTCCTTCACCGTTCTACTTTGTCTTTTCGCGATGGCAGCCGCTCACATCTATCCGATGGTTTAGTCTCCGCCCTCAGTGCCCTGATATTCAATTAATCCTTACAGGGGACTCGCAGTTTTGTGCCAAACTGCGTCGCTTTTTTTGTACCTCTTGAAGCATTTGTTCGCTCTCAGGGAGAAACAGTGTGCCCTCTATTCACGCATAAGGTGGCGGGCCTATCAAATGCAGATATCCATCCTCTCGACGAGGCCTATGACCACACAACTGTTAGTTTGGCTACTTTGCCGCCAGGCTGCTTCCTTCAATACAATTTGTTAGTTATTAAAGAACCCTCTGCTTGTTTTACAATGTCAGCTGCATTGTTTTTTGTGGTACACTTCATATCATATAAAGAGTCCGCTGTATGTTATTGTCTGTTTGTTTCTCTTTAATGCAAATATACAACATTATTCGCATATACTATATATAAATATATCCTTTTTTGAAAAAAAATCAAAAAAAATCAAAAAAAGCGAGTAGAGACTAGTGATTAGGACTGTCGCCGTAGTAGGGTCGCTGTAGGGTCGCTTTAGCCTCGCCCCTGAAGCGGAGAATGCCCCTCCGAATACCCCGGTATCCCCGGAACTTCCGTAATCCTCGGAGAAACCGGAGAAACCGGAAAGCCCGGAACTTCCGGAAATACCGTAAACTCTGGAACCTCTCCGGAAAAATTTGAAACGGGCTGCCCCATTTTTTTTGGGGGGGTAGGCTTGTTGCTATTTGTAATAGAGGAAGCTTATCTGCTGTTCGGCGAGGTATTGTTGGGCTGTGTACTGAAGGTCGGCGGCGGTGACGGAGAGAATGTCGCGGTTCATTTCGTCGAGGGTGTCCACATGTTCGAAGTTGAGGCAGGCTTTGCCGATGCTCTGCATCTCGTTGAGCGCCATTTCGTTGTTTACGGCCATTTGGCCTATTAGCTGCATTTGGGCGGCTTTGAGCTGCTGCGGGGTGACGGGGTGTTCGCGCAGTTTTGCCAGTTCGGCCAGGATGAGTTGGGTGCTGCGTTCGGCGGCGTCGCTGTCGACTCCGGCGTAGATGTAGAACAGGCCCGCGTCGCTGAAGGGCACGTATTGTGATTCGATGGTGTAGCAGAAGCCTTGTTTTTCGCGCACGGAGACGTTGAGGCGAGAGTTCATGGCGGGGCCTCCGAGGATGTTGTTGAGGAGGGTGAAGGCGGTTTTGGAGTTGTCGAAGAGGGCTGGCGCGGGGCATCCTGCGAGGAGGTGCACCTGATGGGTGTGTTTGTTGACGGTGGTGTTGAAATGGCAGTATTGCGGATGCTGCGGCTGTAGGCAGGTGTTTTGCAGGGCGATGGGGGTGGAATTTGAGGAGCCGTAGCCGCCAAAGTATTTTTCGCAGAGGCGTATGAGGCGTTTGAATTCGACGTTGCCGACGACGGAGATGACCATGCGGTCGGTGGTGTAGTGGCGCCGCATGAAGTCTTTGAGGAAGTCAGGGGTGAAGTGCTTAACGTTCTTTTTTGAGCCCAAGATGTTGTGGGCCAGAGGGTGGCTGCCGAATATTTTTTCCTCGAAGTCGTCGTAGATGATTTCGGCGGGGGAGTCTTTGTAGAGGTTGATTTCTTCGATGACTACGTCTTTTTCGTTTTCAATTTCGCGGAGGGGGAAGGTGGAATGGAAGAGTATGTCGGCAAAGAGTTCGAGGCTCCGTTCCAGGTGTTGTTGGAGGGTTGTGGAGTAGATGCAGGTTTCCTCTTTTGTGGTGAAGGCGTCGAGTTCGCCTCCTACGCCGTCGATGCGGTTGCGTATGTGGCATGAGCGTCGGTGCTCGGTGCCTTTGAAGATGGAGTGTTCGATGAAGTGGGCGGCGCCTTCTTCGTTGCCTGTTTCGTCGCGCGAGCCTACGTTGATGTAGACGCCTGCGTGGACGACGATGGAGTTGTTTTGGCGGAAGATGATGCGGATGCCGTTGGTGAGGGTGTGGTATTGGTACATGGTGTGTTTTGTGTGTTAGTTGTTAGGGGCCTTTCGGGGCGGCAGGAGCGAGTAGCCGAGGGCGGCGAAAGTGATGCCGGCAAGGGTTTCGAGGGTGTCCTCGCTGATGAAGGATATGAGGAGTATGCAGAGGAAGGCGGTGAAGAGGATGTTGCGGCAGCAGTGGTTGGCACGGATGGCGCGGATGAAGAAAAATACGATGAGGAGGAAGCCGACGAGGCCGAAGGCCAGGAGGAAATTCAAGTATTGGTTGTGGGTGTGCATGTCGGTGCCGGCGAGTGGCGATTGGGTGTCGGCGAGTCTTTGATGACACACGTCAACAACGTCGCCTGTGCCTACTCCGATGATTGGGTGTGTGAGGAATAGCTGCCAGCTGTTGCGCCAGAGTTCGATGCGTTGGAGCATGGAGAAGTTTTTTACGCTGTGGTAGCAGCGGTAGTTTTCGTATTCGAAGAAGAGGACGTAGAAGAGTTTGCGTAGGCCGTGTTGGAGGTAGACGGGGTTGGCGGTGCCTTTTTCGATGGCGCGGATGTCGCTGTCGCGGAGGCGGGCTATGCCGAGGCTGTCTTTGGTGGCGTCGAGGGCGTTGAGGTAGCGGATGAGGGCGGGGTAGAGGGTGTAGCCGTTGGCGGTTACGGAGTCGAGCGAGAGGGTGCTGCGTTTGCTCCATGCTTGGCGGAGTTCGGTTTCGCAGATGTAGTTGTTGACATAGTTGCCGTTTTCAATGAGGCCGTCGCGATGGTGTGTGTACGGATTGCCGTTGGGAGTGGAGGCCTGCAAGGGTAGGGTGGAGGGCTCTCGCAGATGGAAATAATCGTGACAGTAGTGCCATGTGAGCCCTCCGAGGCCCAGCGTTGTTACGCAAAGGATGGCAAGGAGGCTTGCCCTGACGGTTTTTGGGAGCCGTTTGCCGAAGGCGAGGAGGAGAATGATGGCGGTGAGAAAGAGGATGACAAAAGAGGTGTAGGCATGCAGTATGAGCAGGAAGAACAGCAGCCATAGCGCGACGAGGGCGTTGGTTGCGATGAGGCGTGGTTTGGGGATGCGTATGGAGGAATATGCCAGCAAGAACAGGGTGAGGCAGATGTTGAGGCCGAAACGGATGTGGGAGATGTAGGGCACTATGTCGCGGTAGGGGAGGTCGGGGATGGTGAGGTATCGCACCAGGCCTATGACGGAGACGACCAGGATGGTCAGGACATACCAGAAGCCGATGATTGCGGATTCGTTGCGCGAGAGCGGTTTGGAGGTGAGGATGATGAGGGGCAGGATGAAGAGGGGCAGTTTTTTTTGGATGTCGTAGAAACCATAAGCGATGTTTTGGGTGGTGAGCATCCAGAGCAGGTGTACGGCGGCCAGGACGAGGACGGCGTGAAGCAGGTGGTTGCGACGGAAGTCGGCAAATTTGTCGCGCCAGTTCCATTCCAACAGCCAGTTGACTGATAGCAACACCCATACCAGGTTGGCGGCAAACACGGAGGTGGTCATGCTGATGACGAGCAGGCACAGCAGGGCGATGTAGATGGTTCTATGGATGGCAGGGGGGAACACCAAATGGTCGGCAGCGGGGTTATTTGCCTAATATTTTGTTGTATTCGGCACGGTTGGAGAGTATTTCGACGGCTTTCTTGATGTCGGGGTCGTCGTCGAGGGCGCCCTCTATACGGCCTTTCTGATAGTAGTAGCGCACGAGGATTTCGTCACGAAGGTACTGGCTGACGTCTTCGCGGTTGCGCATGAGGTCGTCCTTCTTGGCCGCTTTGTAGTTGCTCTCGAGTGCGTCGAGTTGTTGTTTGAGTTCGTCGATATAGTTTTCGTCTTCGGCCACTTTGCGCATTTCTTCAATGAGACGCTCAGTGTAGGTGGTGTATTCGTAAGATTTGTCGGAAAGGAAGTTGACGAAATCCTGGTATATCTCATCACTGATTTTGAATTGCCTTGCGGGGGCGATTGTGGGGTGTTCTTTGACGAATTTGTTGGCATAGCTGAAGAAGAGCCGTTTGTTGAAGAGGGCCACGGTGACGAGGGAACTGAGCGGATGTTCCACTTCGATGTCGGGTTCGATGCCGAAACCGTCGTATACGGTGCGGCCATTGCGGGTTTGGAAGGCGGTTTTGAGTGAGTCGGGTATTTTGACGGCACGACCGTTCTCGTCGTGACGGCTGTAGTCGATGGCCTGGATGCAGCGTCCGCTGGGGATGAAGTATTTCGATACGGTGACTTTCATCTGGTTGTTGTAGGGCATGGGGAGGATGTTCTGGACAAGGCCTTTGCCGTAGGAGCGTTCGCCGATGATGACGGCACGGTCGAGGTCCTGGAGGCTTCCGCTGACAATCTCGCTGGCCGAGGCGCTGTGCTCGTTGATGAGTACAGCCACGGGGATGTTGGGGTCGTCGGCATCCATGCGGGTGAAGTTGAGGGTGTTTTTGGCTTTCACCTTGCCGATAGTTTTCACCACAAGTTCGCCCTGCTTTACCCAGATATTGACGATATCGACAGCCTCGTTCATCAATCCGCCGCCATTGTTGCGGAGGTCGAGGATGAAACCCTGCATGTCGGGGTGTTCGCGTTTGAGGGCGTTGAAGGCATCACGCACGTTTTTGGCGGCATCTTGTGTGAATTCGTCGAGACGTACATAGCCGATGTTGCCTTCCACCATGCCACTGAAAGGCACGTTGGGGAGTTTGATTTCGGCACGGGTGATGTTGACGTCGAACTCTTTGCCGTCGCGTTCAAGGCGCAGGGTGACGTCGGTGCCCGCCTGTCCGCGCATGGCGCTGCTGACATCGGCGTTGGTTTTGCCTTGGGTGCTTTCGCCGTTGACGGCTACGATGCGGTCGCCCGCTTTGAGGCCTGCTTTGTCGGCAGGAAGACCTTCGTAGGGTTCGGAGATGAAGATGTTCTTATCCTCGTCTTGGTGGATGAGGGCTCCGACGCCGCCGTATTGTCCGAGAAGCTGCATCTTGACGTCTTCCATATCACTTTCGGGATAATAGTTGGTGTAGGGGTCCATAGAGGCCAGCATGGCGTCGATGGCGGTCTTCATGGCCTTGCCAGGGTCGACGTCGTCGACATAGTTTTGATGGAGTGTCTTGTAAACATTGGCAAAAATTTCCAGGTTTTTAGAAATTTCAAATCCTTTGTCGTCTTGGGCTTGGAGGTTGAAGGAGAAGGCGAAAAGCAGGATGAGAAGCAATGCGTGTCTGTATTTCATAGAGGTATAAAATTATTTTTTCTGAAATTCTTGGATTTGGAAGTCGCAGGGCGAAACGAACCAGACAATGTCACCCTCAAGAAAAACTGTGCTTGCTGTGGGGTTGAGCATGTATTGGCTGCCACGTTCGATGGCGATAACCATAGAGTTGTAGATGTCCATAAATTTGGAGTTCTTTATATCTTGGCCAATCAGCGGACTGTCGGTGTGGATTTCGAGTCGGTAGGTGTTTATTTCGTTGTCGGAATGGTCGTGGATGAGCATGTCGGGTTCGACCTCCAGAACGCTGCGCACTTTTGCCAGTTGGTCCTCATTGCCGAGGATGGTGAGACGGTCGGTCGGCATGATGATTTCGTCCTTGTTCGGCAGGTCGTGGATTGTTCCAGCACGTTCGATGGAAACTACGTTGACGCCGTAATCTTGACGCAAACGCGTTTCGGACAATTTTTTACCGGCCATGGGAGAGTAGGATGTTACGGGGATGCGCTCCATGATGAAGTTCTTTTCGAGCGACTCGGGTATTTTGAAAGAGTTCTGTGCCTGACGTTGATTGAAGTTGGACACAAAACGTTCCTCGATGCGGTTGTAGAAGTCGGTGGCACGTCGCGACATCACCACAATAAAAAGCACCGCTATGGCTATCACCAGGAGCATACCTACGGCAATGTGGACGTATTTGGACACCACCCAGCCGACAAAAAACAGGGTGATGAAATAACGCAACACTAAGAGCGGGATGACGGCCACTTGGCTGTTGTGATAGGTTTGCAGCATCTTGCGTATTCGGTCGTGGCTGACATTCTTTACTGCCAAAGCCCACAGGAATGGGGACATGAGCAACAATGTGGCGGCCATACCTAAAAGATTGCTCCAAATGATGGGGATTTCCCACGTGGTGAAAAGATTATTGAGCAAAGGCTTTAGCAGCAGGAAACTCAACAGGGCCAGCGCGATAAGGATGACGCTGTAAAGCAGGATGGTGATAATCTGCTTTTTTACAAAGGCGGAGACTTTTTTCTCGTGAGTCGTACTCTTCGATTGGTTGCTGTATTTGTCGAGCGCCGCTTTTAGTTTCATGGGCAGCCGAGGCTCGATTTTCTCGTATGCGGGCAAACCGCCTTTAATCATGTAGGGGGTGACAAAGGTGGTGATGATGGATACGGAAACAATAATAGGATACAGTTCGGCATTGATGACGCCGAAACTGAGTCCCAGACCAGCAATGATAAAGGAGAACTCACCAATCTGACAGAAACAGAAACCGCCCTGCATGGCAGTCTTTAACGGTTTGCCGCTGAGGATGATGCCAGTGGTTGCTGCGGTTGATTTGAAGAGAACTACCGTGGCGGCAATTACCAGGATGGGCACGATGTGGTGCACCAATACCTCGGGGTTGACCAACATGCCTACCGACACGAAGAACACGGCTCCGAAAAGATTTTTGATGGGGGTAATGATGCGGTGGATGACGTCGGCTTCGATGGTCTCGGAAAGAATGGCGCCCATGACGAAGGCTCCTAAGGCGGTGGAAAAGCCCGCAAAATCGGCAAATACCACCATGCCGAAACAAAGGCCTACGGCAACAATGCACAGCGTTTCCTCGGTCATCCATTTGCGCATCCAACGCAGGAATGTGGGAATGAGGAATATGCCGAAGGTGAACCACACGATGAGGAAGAAGACCAGTTTGAGCATACTCATGCCCAACTCGGCACCATTGAAACTCTTGCTGACGCTCAATGTGGACAGTATCACCAACAGAAGGACGGCCACAAGGTCTTCCACCACAAGCACTGCCGTTACGGTGCTCGTGAATTTCTGTTGTTTCAGTTTTAGGTCGTCGAAGGACTTGATAATGATGGTGGTTGAGGAAATGGAGAGCATACATCCGAGGAAGATGCAATCCATACTGGGCATACCGAGGATGTGCCCAACTGTGTTGCCTATCACAAACATGATGGCCAATTCGGTAAGGGCGGTAATGGCCCCTGTGGCACCCACCTTCTTCAGTTTTTTGATACTGAATTCAAGACCCAGGGCGAACATGAGGAAGACAATACCGATGTCGCTCCATACGTGGATATTGGAATCGTCGCTGATGGCTGGAAACCACGGAAAATAAGGCCCTATGAAGAATCCTGCAACGATGTAGCCCAAAACAAGGGGCTGCTTGAGCCATTTGAAAATGACTGTAATAATGCCCGCCGTCATAAGGATGATGGCCAGGTCGAGAAAGATGGGAGGTAATGATGACATGACAACATAACGCAGGGCGGCGCTTTTTATTGTGAAGTTTTTTCTTTTTTTATTTTTCGCACAATATTTTATTAGAAGATTGCGTTATTTGGTATATGAAACAAAAAATCAGACATATTGTTTTGCTGCTGGCGCTCGCTCTGTTGGCCCTGCCAGCCCAGGCTCGAAAGAACGTTACTTACGAACTTGTCTTCAAAATCAACGGATGCAAGGATTCTGTGATGTATCTTGGATATTATTTCGCATCCACTAACTTTGTGCACGATACGGCTTATCTCGACAATAAAGGCCGTTTCGTTTTTACCGGGATAGACGACACCTTGCCCGAAGGTCTTTATTATTTCGCCAATCCGCAAGGCCATTATGCAGAGTTTGTTATCTATCATGAAAAGCCTTTCTTCACTTTCGAAACCGACCAAAAGGATTGGGTGCTCAATATGAAGGTGAAAGGAAGCAATCAAAACGAATTCTTTTACAATTACCACAAGACAGAGTGGAACTTCAACGAGGATTTGCGCACCCACAACCTGACGATGGATTCGGCAGAGTTTGCCGTCTATCGCAAGCAGATGTTGCTCCGTATGGACAGTTTGCAGAAAGCTTGTATGTACGACCACCCCGAGATGTTCTTCTCCAAGATGCTGCTCTCGCTTCGCGAGGTGGAGGTGCCTGAGGTAGATGCAAATGGCGACAGCCTGACTTACGAGCAGCGCAGCGAATTTTATTATGAACATTATTTCGACAACATCCCCCTTGAGGATGATGCCATTATCCGCACCCCTAAAGTGGTTTTCTACGACCGCACGATGAATTTCTACGACTCTTATCTCAAATATGCTCTGCCATCGGCTATTATTCATTACACCGATGCCATACTGGCTCGTGCAAAATCGGCCCCCATGGTGTTTCAGTATTTGGTGACAAAGTTAACGCAGAAGTATTTGCAGAGCAAGGTGATGGTGCACGACGAGGTGTATGTCCACATGGTGAAGAAATATTGGGCCAGTGACGACAACACTTGGTCGACCCCGAGCAGTATCGAGAAGGAATTGACCCGAGCCAACAAGTGGGAGAAACTTTTGGTGGGACACGAGGCCCCCGAACTGATACTTTTCGACACCCTCCATGTGCCTCATTCTCTGCACGCCTTCCCCCACAAGTGGAAACTGCTTATCTTTTGGTCACCCACCTGCGGACACTGCAAGCACATCATTCCCGAAGTGTATAGGGCTTTTGACAAATATCGTGAAGAATACGACCTGGGCGCTTTCACCATTCTCAGCGAACCCGACGACAAAACGCGTGAACTTTGGCGTGACTTCTTGCGCGACAATGGTATGACGAGTCCAGCGTGGCTCAGTTTGGATGGCGGCGAGGCCAATGTCGATTGGCATGATGTGTACGACATCACCTCCACTCCGCAGATTTACCTGCTCGACGAACACAACGTCATCCAGGCCAAAAAACTGGGCGAAACAAGCATTGAGAATGTCTTGAATGCCGTTTGTGGTGGTAAATAATCAATTCTGGGGCTTTCTGACTGAATTTTGAAAAAATTGAAAATAAAATATATTATGAAAAAAACAACTACAATTTTAGCTATGGGGTTTGCGGCTGCATTGCTGCTGCCCACAGGCTGCAAGAAAAACATGGACAATCCTTTCTTTTCCGAATGGGGAACACCGTATGAGATTCCCGATTTTTCAAAAATCAAAACCGAGCATTATCTCCCTGCCTTTGAGGAGGGTATCGCCCGCCAACTGAAAGAAATTGACGACATCGTCAACAATCCTGAGGCTCCGACTTTTGAAAACACCATCGAGGCTTACGAGTATAGTGGCGATTTGCTGAACTCTGTGAGCAGCGTTTTCTTCAACCTCTCCGAGTGCGAGAACAGCGACGAGATGGAGCAAATTGCCGAAACCGTCACCCCGATGCTCTCGGCTCACGGCGACAATATCGCCCTCAATGCCGACCTTTTCAAACGTGTCAAGGCTGTCTACGACCAACGTGAGAGCCTCAACCTC